>JAKLJF010001000.1 GCA_023151335.1 Thermoanaerobaculia bacterium
AAAGAATTTTACCCGTTGTCTCTCTTTTTTCCTGCCGGGCCTGATGTTGTTCCTGGCGAGTTATTCCGTTTCGGCCCAATATACGGTTTCGGGGCGCGTTATCAACCCCTTGGGCGAGCCCCTGACCGGTCTGGTGGTGAATATTACCGGTACCGTGAACAGTTTTGTCATAACGGACACTTTGGGTTTCTACTCGGTCACTTTGCCGGCCGGCGGCGCTTATACCCTTGCGCCGTACTGCAATATTCAGCACCTGAACGGCGTCAGTTCTTTCGACCTGATTTTGTTGTCCAAACACTGGAACAACATCGAGCCGCTCTCCACGCCATATCAAATCATTGCAGCAGATATTGATAACAATGGGGTGGCCGATATGTCCGATTCATTGGAAGCCCGTAAACTGATTTTGGGGATTGATCCGCAATTCCTGTACAATACTTCCTGGCGTTTTATCCGCAAAGATTATTTTTTCCCCGATCTCCTGAACCCCTTTCAACCGCCTTTCCCGGAGTCGTTCACTATCCCGAACCTGGACGCCGATGTAGGTTTTGTCGATTTTTTTGGCATCAAGATCGGAGACCTAAACCACAACGCCATTACGACAAACCTGACCGACTCCGCTTACTTCGCCTGGATCGATGGCGTGGCGCGTATCGATACGGACGAAAATTGTACAGTGGATACGGGCGAAACGCCGCTGCAGGACTGGACGGTGCGGGCGCAAAGCCAGTTTGGCACATTTTACGGCAAAACCAATGCGAACGGCCAGTTTTCCATTGCAGTACCTCCCGGACTTTATTCAGTTACCATGTTGGAACCCAACAACCTGTGGGACGTGTGCGTCAACCCGCTGACCAACGTGCAGGCCAATTGGCTGAGCCATACCGATGTGGCGTTCCCGGTGCAAATAGAAACGGAATGCCCGTACCTGGAGGTGGACCTGGCCGCCCCTTTCCTGCGGCGCTGTTTCAACAATGTGTACACTGTTCGATACTGCAACAAAGGCACCGCGGTGGCCGAAAACGCTTCGGTGGCCGTCCATTTCGATCCGTACATCGAGGTGTTGAGCAGCACCTTGCCCTGGACTTCCGTAACCAACAACCGCTATACATTTTCCCTGGGCGACGTGCAGCCGGGCGAGTGCGCGGCCTTTTACGTCACGTTTTACCTCGACTGTGAAGCCGAATTTGGGCAAACGCATTGCTCCTCGGCGCATATCCTGCCCGATACCCTTTGTACGCCCCCCAACCCGCTCTGGAGCGGCGCCAACCTCGAAGTGAGCGGACGCTGTGAAAACAACGAGGTGATCTTCACCATTAAGAACACCGGCGCCGCCATGACCGAACCGGAACAGTACGTGGTGATCGAGGACATCATGATCCAGATGAACGGCGGCGGCCCGGTATTGCTGGGCGCGGGCCAGTCGGAAAACGTCACCCTGGCCGCCAACGGCTCCACCTGGCGGCTCGAAATTCCGCAGGCGCCCAACCACCCCAGCAGCACCCGGATGGCCGCCTGGGTGGAAGGCTGCGGCGTCAACGGCAGCGGAAACTTCAGCACGGGGTTTGTTACCCAATTCCCCTTTGGCGATGAAAGCCCGGCCTACGACACCGATTGCCAGGAAAACGTGGCCAGCTTCGATCCCAACGACAAGATGGGTTTCCCGCGCGGCGTGCACGACGAACGTTTTATTCCGGAAAACCAGGAGATCAGCTACCGCATCCGTTTTCAGAATACCGGTACCGATACGGCGTTCAATATTGTTATCCTCGACACCCTGTCCGACCGGCTCGACCTGGCGACCCTGCGCGTGGGCGCTGCCAGCCATCCGTACAGCTACAATATTCTCGGCCCGGGCGTGCTCCAGTTTTTGTTCCAGCATATCCTGTTGCCCGACAGTAACGTGAACGAGGCGGCTTCCCACGGCTTCGTACAGTTCACTATCCGCCCCAAATCAGACCTGCCCAAACCGGCGCTCATTGAAAACCGGGCCGCCATCTATTTCGATTTCAACGAGCCGGTGATCACCAACCGCACACTGCATACCGTCGGAGAAAAATACCTCGATGTGTCCAACATTGTGTTCCAGCCCGGCCTGGCACTGGACGTTTATCCCAACCCCGCGGCC
>JAKLJF010001001.1 GCA_023151335.1 Thermoanaerobaculia bacterium
ATATATGGCCGTCAGCACCGGCGAAACGTGGCTGCCGGCATAAGCAGGATTGAACGACAGTTTGTTAAAAATAAACTGCGTAAACTGCGGCTCCTGCTGGGCGGATAAGGTGCAGGAAAAGGCCAGCACCAAGCCGGCGACGTGCGTAATTTTTTTTATCATGGACGTTTTTTTAGAGGGTTTAGAGGGGTTTAGATGGGTTTAGAGGGTTTAGAGGGTTTAGAGGGTTTAGAGGGTTTAGAGGGTTTAGAGAGGTTTAGAGGGTTTAGAGAGGTTTAGAGAGGTTTAGAGGGGTTTAGATGGGTTTAGAGGGTTTAGCTGGGGGCGGGAAGAGAGGGGGTTCTCTAAACTCCTCCAAACCATCTAAACTCTTCTAAACTCTTCTAAACTCTTCTAAACTCCTCTAAACCCTCTAAGCCCCCTCATCGTTGTATCAATAAAAACCCGGTAACCGGTTTTTCATTACCGGGTAGTTTAACTACGTAAAAATAGGTGCCCGAAGGCAGCGGCTCCCGGTCGTCGTAGCTGCCGTTCCAGGTGTTATCGTACCCGATTTTATGGAAAACCTGGTCGCCCCATTGGTTAAAAATGGTCACCTCGTTATCGTTGGGCCCGTCGCCGCTGGTGAGGCATTCCGGCGGTATGACGAAAAAGTCATTGGCGCCGTCGTTGTTGGGGGTGATGATATTCGGGATAAGGCAATCGCCGGCTTCTCCCACGAGAAAACGGATTGTAGCGTCGCGGCAATCGCAGTCAGGGTTCACGTTGCAAAGCCGGTACACCAGTTCATCGGCCCCGCCAAAGGTCAGTTCGGGCAAATAGGTAAAGATGCCGTTGTCCGATTGCGTCCAGGTGCCATGCAGCGGCGCCTGAATGACCTCTACCGTGGGAAACACCGGGGTCACATCGTTCAGCAACGCGTTGATGGTCACCTGCTGGCCATAAGGTACCACGATGGAGTCGGCGTTGGCCACCGGGGCCAGGTCGTAATACACCGTGACGGTATCGCGGGACAGACCGTCGCACAGTCCTTCGTTGGTCATCCACATAAAACGGTTGGCGCCGATGTGCAGGTTGCACACCTTTGATTTCGGGTCGTCGGGTGTAATGAACTGCTGGTCGGCCGGCGTGTCCAGGCTGTACCATTTGCCCCGCTCGAAGGTATCGATGGGAGATCCCATCAACACCGTGCAGGGATCGAGGCTGCAAACGGTGATATCCGGGCCCGCGTCGGCGGCCTTGCCGATGTTGAGTACAGTGAGAGTAACCCTGGAAAGCGGACAGCCGGCTTTTTCCAGCGTCCAGTAAAAATAGTGGGCGCCCTGGGGCCGCAGGTTCCGGACGATGGTATTCGGGTCGAATTTGTTGACAATTTCAATTTGCAGGGCATCCTGTCCGGGCGGCTGCGACCATTTTCCCGGCACAGTTAGCCCCTGGAGCGCGTTCAATTCGACGCTGTCGGCAAAGCAGGTGACGATTTTTGCTGTTTCCAGCAGGGCTTCTTCGTATTCATTTACCGTTGCACAAACGGTGTCGGCATCATAATTCCGGCAGGCGCCGTTGGAAAGCGTCCAGACGAAGCAGTAGGTGTTTCCTGCCTCGCCGCCCGTCACCGGGGAATCCGGTTTGAAAGGATCGATGATACTCACGGCAGAGTTGCCGGTTTTTGACCACACACCGGTGACGTTCGTGTTGGTTGCCAGGGAAGCGCCGAGGTTGAACGGCGCAAGGTCGCAGGCCTGAATGTCTGTGCCGGCAAAAGCGGGTATGTTAGCCGGAATGGTGTCAACTTTTACAAAAACAGCCTTGGAAGGGACGGAATAACAGCCGTCGAGCACGGCGCGCACAAAAAAGCTGTCAGCAGGCGGTTTCAGGCCGTTCAGGTTGTTCAGCTGAAATTTCAGCGGGAAATCCGGCACGCCGAGCGAATCGAGCGTATAGGCGTTATACCGGATGTAACGGGCCATGGGCGTAGCATTGCCGGTAATTTCCAGGGTCAGCGAGGCGCCCGGTTGCGACAGGCACACCGAGTCGGCCACTTCAACCGCCGGCGCCGGCGGCCGATATTTGACGACCACCGAGGTAACGCCTTCGGCAGACACACAGCCGTTGACATTGGCTCTG
>JAKLJF010001002.1 GCA_023151335.1 Thermoanaerobaculia bacterium
AACATAATTTGAAAAGTATTCGCGCAGTGATTGCCGGTTTGCACAACCGACCCGATAACCCTCCGTATCTATGCGTTTATTTATTCTCATGACACCCATTATCTTCAAGGGCCTGTTTGCTGCCGCCCAGAATACACCCTATCCCGGCCAGCCGGTGAGCGGGCCGGGCGGGGCCGAATACCTGCACCGGAGCGTGGCTTTTTTTGATGCTGCTGCCCGGGCCGACGGATACTGGCTGTTCGAACCCACCGATCCCAAACCGGATTCTGCCGACGTGGTGGTATTTATGCACGGCTACGGCGCCTACAATCCAATGGCGTACGGCAAATGGATCAAACACCTCGTAGCCAGGGGCAATATCGTCATTTATCCGCGTTACCAGAAAAACCTGCTCACTCCCCGTCCGGGCGGGTTCCCGCACAATGCCGCAAAAGGCATCCGCGACGCCCTGGAACTGCTGCACACCGGCGAACACGTCAGACCCCGCACCGATAAAGTGGGCTACATCGGACACTCCTACGGCGGGGTGATCCTTGCCAATCTCGGGGTGCACTGGGAACAATACCGGTTACCCAAACCCGCGGCCATGATGTTGTGCGAACCCGGCAGCGGGCCCCTGAAAGGCGCCCGGCTGGAACATTACGAAGACTTGCCCCCCGATCTGAACCTGCTGGTGGTGGTGGGCGAAGACGATTACGTGGTGGGGCAGGAATTCGGCGTGCTGGTTTTTGAAACAGCCGTCAATACGCCCAACCGCAACCTCATTCTGCAGCGGCACGACACCGATGGCCATCGCTGGATACTGGCCACCCACAACGAACCTTATTGTTACGACCTGGATTTCGACACCGGGATACGCAATTACACCGTGCGCCGGGTGTTTCAAACCTCCCGGCTTAACGAAGTGGACTTTAATTGCTACTGGAAGCTGGGCGATGCCCTGCTGGCTTACACCCGGTACGGCCTTTATGGCAACATCGCTTTCGGCAACACGCCCCAACAACGCGACCTGGGTCGCTGGGCCAACGGAAACCCCATCCGTCCCCTCGAAGTGTTCCAGCCGCGGCAAACTCAGTCCCTGCCCGGAGATGGCGTGGGAGGATTGGGGCGAAAATGAAGGAGGAAGATAAAAAAACAGCCGGAAGTTTTTCTCTACTCGATTAAAACAAATCCCGCCCAATAATACGGTTCGTAATTTCTTTGCCGCATTTCTTCCTGCGCTGCTTGCAGGGCTACCTGAACAGGCATGTTTTCCAACAGCATTTTTTGATAAAAAATGGTCATCAGTTCCTGCGTCTGGTAATCGGGCACTTGCCAGAGCGACATGACGAGGTGTCTGGCGCCCGCGATTTTGAACGCCCTTTGCAAACCGTAAACGCCTTCGTTGCCGGCTATTTGCCCAAGTCCTGTTTCGCAGGCAGAAAGCACGACCAGATCGGTATGGCGCAGGTCGAGCTGGCTGATTTCGTAGGCGGTCAGGATGCCGTCTTCCAGGTTGGCGAGCGGTAGCCCGGTTTTCCAGGCATGATTGGCGCCTGCAAGAATAAGGCCGGAACGGATCATGGGATTATCCGAGGTTTTGAATACGGGTTCTTGGTTTCCCTGTTTTTCTGTTTTGGGGTCGGGGAAAAAGAACCCATGGGTGGCGACATGTATAATGCGCGGCGAGGGCGCGTTTTTTCCCATCTGTTTGAACGCTTCTTCCGTAGCAGCGTATTGGGCCGCCAATTCCCGGCGACAGGATTTGAGCAAATCATTTTTTTTCGACGCGGCGGAGTCGGATAAGGTCAGGTGATTTATCCGGTGGGCCAAATCAAGGAGCGCCCGGATATGGCGGGGATGTCCTTCGCCATGCAAATTTTTCATTAACTCCTCCTGTTCTGCCATTAAGGGAACTGTCTCGGCAAACCGGCCCATATCGTCGTACAAACGTATCAAAATGTTGAGGCTCGAAATGTAGCTTGCGTTATTTTTTCCCAGCACCTCCCCCTGATTTGCAACGCTTCCATAAGATATAGTTCTGCTTTGGGGGAATTGCCCGTTTCAAGGTACAGCAAGCCGAGGCCGTTCAAATTGGTTGCGTAATCAGCGTGTTTTTTGCCAATGGCCTTTTCACGGATT
>JAKLJF010001003.1 GCA_023151335.1 Thermoanaerobaculia bacterium
CTCTATCCGCGCAATGCTGGATGAGGGCTCTTTTATTATTTCAGATACGTATCCAGCCAGCCAAAAAACTCGCGTTGCCACATCAGGCTGTTCTGCGCCTTCGACATCCAGTGGCCTTCGTCCGGGAAACATACCATGCGGGAAGGAATACCCCGCAGTTGGGCGGCTTGAAAAGCCTGCATGCCTTCGGAAAAGGGTACGCGAAAATCCAATTCATTGTGCATTACCAGAATGGGCGTATCCCAGTTTTGTACGTACAGGTGCGGGCTGAATTTACCCCAGGAAGGATCATTGGGATTCGACCAGTAGGGCCCGCCGCCGAGATCCTGGTTGGCAAACCACATCTCTTCGGTAGTGCCGTACCAACTGGTCGTGTTGAACATGCCGCAATGGGCAATGAACGCTTTGAAACGTTTGTTGTGGTTGCCGGCCAGCCAGTACACCGAGTAGCCGCCAAAACTGGCGCCCACGGCGCCCATCTTTGCCGCATCGACAAACGGTTCTTTGGCCGCGGCATCGGCTGCCGACAACAAATCCTGCATTGCCTGCCCGCCCCAGTCGCCGCTGATGGCCGCGTTCCAGGCCTGGCCGTAGGGGCCGCCGGGCATCCCGCGCCGGCAGGGCGCAACTACCACGTATCCCTGCGAGGCCATCAGTTGCAGGTTCCAGCGGTAGGAAAAGAACTGACTCAGCGCATTTTGCGGCCCGCCCTGGCAATACAGCAACGCGGGGTATTTCTTTTGGGCATCAAAGTCGGGCGGCAATACCAGCCACACGTTCATGTCCTTGCCGTCGGTCGTTTTTACCGTCCGGCGTTCTATCCGGGCCAGGGCGATCTTGTTCCAGGGGTCCGCCGTGACCGATGAAATTGCCCGGGCTGTCCCGGATGCGGGATCCACGACGTACACCTCTGCCGGTGCAGTCATCGAAACCCGGGTGGTCACGAGCCGGTTGCCCGCCACTTTCAGCGCATTGTAATCGTGCAGGCCTTCCGTTACGCGGCTGATCTTGCGGTCAGCCAGGTTGACCCGGTGTACCTGGTAAGTGTAATCGCTTGAACTGAGGAAAAACAGGGATTTGCCGTCGGGCGCCCATTGCGGATGATTGGCTTCGTAAATCCAGCCTTCGGTGAGTTCGCGGCGCTGCCTGGTGCGCAGATCGAGCAGCATCAGGCGGGTGCGGTCGGCCTCGTTGCCGGCTTGTTCGAGGCTGGTCCAGGCGAGGTATTGGCCGTCGGGCGAGAAAACAGGTTCGAGGTCGTAACCCGGCAGGTCCGGCGTCAGGTTTTCAGTTTTACCCGTGGCTAGGTCGAAGCGGTACAGATCGGAGTTGGTGCTTTGCGCTTCCGCTGTGCCGTTCAGTTTGCGGCAGGTGTATACAATGGAGCGGCTGTCGGGGCTCCAGGCGATCTGCTCCATGCCGCCCAGGGGGCGCAGCGGGCTGTCGAAACGCTCGTTCATAATGTTGACGGGTTCGCCCGCCGTTTTGCCATCCTGATACCGGACGTAAAAAACATTGCTGTACTTGTAATCGTGCCAGCTTTTCCAATGCCGGTAAAAGAGACCGTCGATGATCCGCCCGCTTGTTTTGGGTAGGTCGGGGTATTTTTCCGCCGGCGTTTGGTCCATTTTTACGTCCTGGGTAAATAGAATATATTGTCCGTCAGGCGAATAATGAAAGCCGTTGATCTCGAAACCGGTGACCTGAGATGCCTGGCCTCCTTCGACGGGCACTTCGAACAGTTTCCCGTCGCGGATAAAACCGACGCGTTTGCCGGATGGGTGAAAGGCGGCATCCGACGCCGTGGTCTCGGTATCGGTGAGCGGGCGGGTTTGCCCGGTTTGCAGATGAACCAGGTAAAGCGTCCGGGTGCTGTTGTTTTTAGCCACGTCGAATCGCTGTACGCCGTACACGGCGCTGGCGGCGTCGGGAGAAACACAATCGAGCGAAACCCGGCCCACCTGCCAGAGCAATTCCGGTGTGAGCAATTGTTTTTGGGCGGTAGCATCGGCGGCAGCAAATACAAGCATGACGAATAAAAAATGGCGCAGCATGAGAATAAAATACTTTGGGCTGTGAGCAATTTATGAATTTTGCGGCAGCTAATTTGCGGCTTTATG
>JAKLJF010001004.1 GCA_023151335.1 Thermoanaerobaculia bacterium
TGGTGGAACCGGCTGCATTGGTGGCGGTCAGTTTTACTTTGTAGATGCCTGC
Organism: Thermoanaerobaculia bacterium; assembly: GCA_023151335.1. Lineage (GTDB taxonomy): Bacteria > Bacteroidota > Bacteroidia > Chitinophagales > Saprospiraceae > M3007. The sequence goes on from JAKLJF010001004.1 coordinate 53, forward strand.
CGCGGCGTAGGTGTGGGAAGGATTGGTTTCGGTGGAAGTAGCGCCGTCGCCGAAATCCCAGCTGTAGCTGTCGGCGTTTTTGGAGGTATTGGTAAAGTCGATTTTCAGGCCGTCCACCACGGCGGTAAAGCCGGCTTCCGGTTTCGGGCTGGGTATGGGCGGTTCTTCGCCGGGGTTGTCGTAATGCACCAGCGTGATCTTCCAGTATGCGTCGTCGGTGCCGCTGGTGTTGTTTTCAAACTTCCAGTCCACTTCCAGGATGAGCGTATCCACGTTGCCGTCGTGCAGTTTGATGATATCGTACGTGACGGAGGTTTGCGGCACTTTCACTTCCCGGTCGGTGCCGATTTTGGGCAAACCGACGAAGGCGCCCAGGCCGGTGACCGTCAGGGTGGGTTTGGCCCCGGGAGTGAGGGTGAAGGTATGTGTGCCGTCGGCGAAAGCGAAGAGGTCCTCACCGTTCGGGCCCTTCATGTTGGCCGGGCTGGTGGTTTGGCAGATGTTGGCAGGGTCAAATACACCGCCTTCGGCCCAGAAATCGCCTTTGGAATCGTACTTGTAGCTGCCGTCGCGGCCGAAGGTATATTCATCATTCATGATGCAGGGGCGTTTGGCGATCTCGTCGTTGTCGCGGCCCTGTGCCCACCAAACCTGATTTTTTGCAATCGGGCCTACTTCGAGCGGCCAGCGGTTGCCGTTCACCACGCGCAGCAGTTTCCAGGTTTTGGACACGTCGCCCACCAGTTTGGTCAGTTCAGCGTTCGGGTCGGTGATCGCTACGGTTTGCTGGGCCACATCGGTGGAACCGTCCAGGCCGGTGGCCGTCAGTTTGACGGTATAAGTACCGATAGCGGCGTAAACGTGCACCGGATTTTCCTCCGTGGAAGTAGCGCCATCGCCGAAGTCCCAGGACAGGGCATTGTAGTTTTTAGCGGCGCTGGTAAAAGCGACCTTTTTAAAATCGGTCGCATCCACCTGAAAACTAAAACCGGAGATCACTTCCGGCACAGGATCCTTTTTACAGGCACTGACGAAGGCTATTGCGAAAATCATCGCAAGCAGCCATTGAACGTGTAAGAACTTTTTCATAATTTTTTTTGATTGGCAGCCTGTTCGCAAGGCCGGTTGGAATGAAAAATTACAGAATGGGAAAAATGAAAAATTAAACGTGGCAAAAGTGGGCTGCAACCACCGCTTTTTATGTTTTTACAGGTACAGTTAAACTACGGCAGCACCCCGAAAACACTACGTCAATACTACGGCAGGCACTACGGCAACCGGTTTGGCGGTACGGCAGATGTGCGTATTTTTACGGCGGGAGGAGCGTGCGGAGGTGTGTTTCCACCTGTGCCACCCCCGATCCCCGACCCGAGGTACGGGACCGCGGGTTGAAGAGGGGGCAGGGTTGACAAAGGCCGTACACCCGCTCATACCGTATTACCATGTCGCACCGGACAATACTACTCATTGTGGTTTTGCCCTTGTCACTACTATGTGTCAAAAGCAAAACCCACGCCCAGGTCTCCAACCTCGGCACGCCGCCGGTACTGAATTTTTCCAAAAAAAATTTCAGGGCCGGTACGCAGATCTGGGATATCGCCCAGGATCGCCACGGCGTGATCTGGTATGGCAATAACGACGGCCTGCTCGAATTCGACGGCATGCATTGGCGGTTGTATCCCCTGAGCAACGGCACCATCGTTCGCTCCGTCTCGGCCGCCGGCGATGGCAAAATTTACGCCGGCGGCCAGGGGGAGTTCGGCTATTTTGAACCCGATGCCAGCGGAACGCTCCGCTACCATTCATTAAAAGCGCTGCTTCCGGCGGCTGAACAACATTTCGGCGACGTGTGGGACGTGGTCGCCCGCCCGGACGGCGTATTTTTTCGCACGGATAACCAGGCGTTCCGGTACCACGACGGGAAAACCACCATCCTTTTCCCTGGGGGCAGGTCGCTGTTTTACATGGGTGAATGGATGGGTAAACTGCTGGTACAGGACAGCGGCGGCTCGTTTTATATTTTTGAAAACGGACGGTTGCAGGCGATGCAAAACCCTGCCGT
>JAKLJF010001005.1 GCA_023151335.1 Thermoanaerobaculia bacterium
GACGCCAAACGGGCCATCGCGGAGGGGCTGGAAACGGCGCTGGCAGTGGCGGGGGCACAGAAACCGTTTTAACCACTACCGCACCATCAGCGTACCCGCCCAAACTGTCCGCCCGTCGGCGGAATTGATTCGGAAAAAGTATGTACCCGCCGGCAAATCGCTGCAATCGAGCGCAATGGGCATTGGTGTGGCAGAAACCTGCCACACTTCGCGGCCCAATGCGTCCGTTACCAACAGGTTCAGACGTTCGCCGGGCATTTCCTGCGAGGCAAAATGCACGACCGAAGCGGCAGGGTTTGGATACACCCGCAGCGGGCTTCGGGCAGGGTCCGTGTAGGTGGTGGAAGCGGTGATAAAATTGGCGCCCACGGTATGCCAGACCGTGTTGGTGATGACCGGCGGATTAACATCGAAGTAGATGGCAGCCGTGTTTTCGATACGCGTACCGTCGGGATTATCGCGTTGTTGCGGTACGCGGAACTGAACGAAACCTTCCGATCCGGCGAGGTTGACGTTGCTGTCGGGCAACAAGATGTTTTCAAACACGAATTTCGCGATGCGCCCTTCGAGCAGTTCAAACCGGTAGGGGTGGCTGGATGCGCCCGGGCGGATTTGCCGGGCAGCCAGGGCCGGCGAAAGCGTGTCGAGCAACACCACGGTGTAGGCCGTGTCGGTACCGGTGTTCTGGAACCGGATGGTGTAATCCAGATCCGAGTTCCTGGTTATGAATTGCTGCGCCCCGTATCCGAGCGGCAGCGCCTGCTTGTCGTTGGGATCGTATGATGACACGTTTTGGCGGCAATCGAGGGCTACGAAGGGATTGGCGGGATTGAGCGGGAAGAGCGTGACCATGCCCGGCGTGAATCCACCGCAACCTTCCACGGCCACAGCCTGCACACCGCCGTAGGGGTGGCCCGGCTCCTGCTCGGCCTGCAGGCGGAATGTTGCGCCGGTAGCCGGTATTGGGTCGAGTGGCATCGTTTGACCGGGGTTCAACTGGAAGGTGTTGCTGCTGCGCATGAGCACGTCTTCTACCACGATGTAATTCAGTAAGCCCGCGTTAGGACCGGAGCCCTTGTTTTTTATGAAGAAATAAATGCTGTCGTGGTCGCAAACGGCGTCCACCTCCACATCGGCGCCCGTCCACTGCGGATTCCCCGGGCAGATCGTATCCGGGAAAATATGCGCCTCCGTGCAATGCGCGGCTCCGGGATTCGCTTCGCAGCTCGTGAAAAATACGATGGCAAACCAGCCGCTCTGCCCGGGCGCCAGGTCGCCGGTCTGGAACCGGTACGCCTGGTTGCCCAGATCGGTTTCAGGAAGTGAACTGCCTTGGAACTGCAGGGCGTCGTCCAGCGTCACATCCACATACGTGTCGTCGATTGCCGAGGCGCTCAGGTTGACAAAACGGACAAAATATACCCCCGGAAAACACGGTCGAATTTTAGGGGTAGCCAAATCCACGTAAAGCAGGGGGCACCCGGCGTCCAGTTGCACCGAAATGTCCTGTATCACTTCCTCCGATTGGGCCGGGTTGGTGAAGACGGCCTCATAGGTGGTCGCACAAGAGTCGCCGCCATAGTTGAACGGCGCGGCCAGCGATATGTCGAAAGCGGATTCCTCCAGCGGCACCGGGATTTTGTAATGCCCCGAAGTATCGGTGCTTCCAACAAACACCTCACCGTTGCTTTGTGCGACGGCCTGCACCGCCCAACCGGACAGTCCTGCCTCGGAGCCGGTTTGCCGTTCACAATCCGAATTTTTATCCAGAAATACAGTGCCCTGAATCAGGTGTCCGGGTATTTGCATGACCTCCACTTCCGTGATGCAAAAATTTTGGTTGCCGGCCTGGTCGGCGACCAACAGATACACGTTGTAGGAGCCAAGCACATCGAATTCCAGTTCGGGGGTCGGATTGCCTGGAAAATCCAGGCTAACGAGAAAGGTCAGATCGCCGGCTGGCGTACAGTTGTCGAAAGAGCCGTCGTCGAGCATACTTGCTTGCAGTATGGCCGTGCTGCCCAGCGTCGTATCGATGGTCAGTTGGATGGTTTCCGCACAAACTGCCGATGGTATGGTCACGTCGGGCGTGCAGGAACCGGTAATGGTG
>JAKLJF010001006.1 GCA_023151335.1 Thermoanaerobaculia bacterium
AAGAATGCTCAATATATTCAGTTTATTGCCGATATCGTCGTGGAGGTCGTCGGCGATTTGCCGGCGGATGATCTGTTCTTTCCGCGCCTGCCAAAGCAGGTACCGGTAAACAACCCATGCCAGGGCGGCCAGTGCGGCGAGCATCAAAGCCCTGAACAGCCAGGTTTCGTAATAGGGGGTTTGGATGTGCAACATGATCCGGATAGGAGGCCCCAGGTGCCCGCTGGCCGCGATGGCCTGGGCTTCAAAGGTATACTCCCCTGGCGCTATTTGAAAATATTTGACCTCGCTTTCTCCGTTGGTGTAATTCCACAGGCCGGAAGCGCCCAGCAGGCGGTAACGAAAACGTGTTTTGTCGGGGCGGACAAAATTGTCGGAACCCAACAGGAATTCGACATACCGTGGATAAGGCGGCAGATGGATATTTCCGCCATTCAGCGGCAATATGAGCAGCGAGTCCATATCGGCGTCATAAACGCGGAGGTGCGTGATCAGGGTTTGATAGCGGTAATTGCCGGGATGGAGCGAATCCGGATGAAACCAGACCAGGCCGTTCACGCCTCCGAAAAGCAAGCTGCCGTCGGGAAAGCGGGCGCTGGCCGCCGAATTGAACTCGTTGCCCGGGAAACCGTCTTCTTCACGGTAATTGTGCGTCAGACCTGAACGGACATCCAGCCGCGACAGGCCGTCGTGGGTACTAATCCACATCACCTGATCCCCGTGGCTGCCTTCTATCCGGCAGGCAAAATCATGGCAAAGGCCGTTGCCGGTATCGAACCAGTCCCAACGCCTGCTGGGTTTGTGGTATCGTGCCACGCCTTTGCCCTTGGTAGCCACCCAGATATGGTCGTACCGGTCGGCGTAAAAACCAGATATGAATACGCCCGGAAGCAGGGTGTCCCAAGTAAACCCCTGCGCGCGGTGGTCGTACCGGATACGGTACAAGCCGCTTTCGGTGCCGGCCCAGACGCTCGAATCCGGATCGGCATACAAGGCCCTGACGTAGGACGCCCGGAACGGCCGTTTGCGCGCGCCGTCTTTCAGGACCTGTAATGCCAGGGGTGTATCAGGTGTGCTCCAGTTCAGATCAAAGTATGTGCCGGCCCATATATTGCCCCGCGCGTCGCGGCATAGCGCCAATATCTGACCGGGCACAATACCCGGATGTTTGCCGGGGCGCAGCGGCAGGCGACTCACCCCTCCGGTCGATTTGTTCCAGAGCAATGCCCCTTTAGGCCGCTCCAGGCCGAGCAGCCAGGTGTCGCCGTACAAGTGCAGGAAATCCCAAACCGTGAACAGATCGGTGCGTTTTTCGACCTGATCTTTGAACCGGGAACCGGAATAAAAACCGGTGTAGGATCCTGCCCACCAATTGCCCAGCGAGTCGGTAAGAATGCCGCGTATTTCTTCGCCGGTCAACTGTTCAATCACCCGGAAACCAGGCTTTTTTTTTCGCAGGAAGAATAGACCCAGCGAGGTGCCAAAAATCTCCTGACCGGTTTCGAGGCGCAAGTAGCACAGGATCACCGGTTTTTGTTTCAGAAAACGGTCGATGGCGTTTACTGCCGGCAACCATGTTGTCAGCGTTTGCAGGGTGTCCGGGTATTTGGAGAGTTGCCCGCGGTCATCCAGCAGATACAGGTTGCGGGCATGGTCCCATCCGGCAAAACCGCCGTCATGGGCAGGAATGAATTGTAAAATGCCGTTGACCGGCGTCGGTTTTCTGCCTGCTATCGGTATTTTTATTCCTTCGAGACGGTCTTCGGTTGCGCGATAAATGAAATTTTCGTGACGTAATAACCAGGCCATGCCCGGACGCCCCTTGCCCGCGAACAAGCGGGGTATGGCGTTTTTTTCCAGGTTCAGCGACGTTATCGAAGTCGAAGGGTGCACGGTCCAGGTGCCGGAATTGCCGGGGCGAAGCCTGAATAAGCGTCGTCGTCCGAGCGCCAGCAGCGATCCGTCGGCGTATTGCTCGACCTGGAATAAATGATGCATCAGCGAATCCGGCAACCCCAGCGGTTCAGGAGTAACGATCCGGCGGGTTTCTGTGTCCAGCAGGCAGGAGCCGCCGCGCGTGGCTACCCACAGCAAATGCCGCGATCCC
>JAKLJF010001007.1 GCA_023151335.1 Thermoanaerobaculia bacterium
AAAACCGGTTTCTTCCGATTCGATAAATAAACTATCGTTTTCTGTCGGTTTAAGCCATACCCGGTAAAGGTTGGGTAGAAAGCGAAGTGAAATATAAAGGTCCGGCGTGTTTTTACTGCCGTAATGCAACAACCTTTCGGCGCCGCCGGCCTCGCGTACTCTTACCTGTAAGCGCTGTTCGACCAGGTGGCGTAGGAAGTTGAACAGGGAAATAAAATTGCTCTTTCCGGCGCCGTTAGCGCCGATCAGGATATTCAGACTGTTCAGTTCTAAGTCAACCGCGGCGATGGACTTGTAGCCCCTGATGCTGATACGTTCTAAGCTGAGTGCCATACCGAACTTTATTTGATTGCAAATTTATCTTATTTTTTCTCCTCCCTCCCCGCCCTTTTCTCCTCCAACCCCAAATGCCGGTCATTATCCCTTATCTCCCCCCATGCACTGCCCGGCGGGTTTTTGCCCCGGTCCACGCCCCACTTGATATTGGGCTTTTTGCGCAGTACATCGGCCAGCAGGAAAGGCCGGATATTGAGCCGCACGCCGTCGTTGAGGTTGGGGTCCCAGCCGAGGGGTTGCTGGTCGAGGGGTTTCCAGCGCACGAAGATATCGTAGGGCGGTTCGCCTTCGAGGATCAGTTCCAGTTTTTCTTTGAGTTTCCGTGCTGCGGAGCGCAGGCCCTCGGCGCCGCTTTCGCCCGCTTTTACCCTGGCGTCGCATTGGCGCAGCCAGTCGCCGAGGTAGGTGTAGATGAGTTTTTGCAGGTTCTCCTTGGTGAGCCGGTGGTAGTTGACGATGGCGCTGAAGCCGTCTTTGCGGCCGTCCCAGATGTGCCAGAGGAAGGGCCGGTGGTGGAAGAGTTTGTAATGCTGCTCGAAAAACTCCTCCCGCAGCCAGTCTTCCAGGTTGGTCCTTTTACTGCCCTCCTGCGCCAGCAGTTGGGCGAGCGTGGCATTGCCCCAGGCCTCGCCGTACACCGCCTGCAGGAAGGCCCGCAGGCGCTCGGCGCCGGCGTATTCGCCGTTGACGGGCGGGATGCACACGATGCCGTCTTCGTCGGAGAGGGGATTGAAGGCCTTTTCGGCGGGCCAGCGGTAGCCCAGCAGACGGGCCAGGGCCACTTGCAGCGGCCTTTCGGCTTTTACCGGATGCCCGTGGAACAGCCACTGCGTAGGATCGTCGCTGTACGGCTGGGGCAGACCGTTGGGGTATTTTTCAGCGGCGACTTTTTGCCAGTGGTCGATGTCGAAGGGGACTTTGACGAGGGTGGCATTGGTGACTTTTAGTGCCTGGTCAATTTTTCGGACCTCTTCGTTGAATTGAGGAGAGGAACAGAAACACCAGATGGCGGGGAGGTGGGAGGGGGTATTGGGGATTAATACAGCTACATTAGAATCAAATTTTTCGCCTGTGAAAAGACTAACAGGTAGAGTTCCCATGGAACTTATGCCTATCCCCCATTTTCCCCAAGCCTTATTACCACGTTGATCACTGTCATGCAATTTTTCTCTTCTAATCCACTTCTCTTCTCGGAGATGACCATTTACTTTGTCATAATAAACAATTTGGCAGAAGCCTCCAAAATCTACATTCTGTTCAACAGTGGTTTGCTGGTATACCCAGAGATCACCCCAAAAAGTGATTTCCCAAAATTTTTTAAGAAATCGTGGCGAATCTCCATTTAAAATCCCCGCATAGCATTCTGAAAGATTTGATAATAAAGAGATATTTCGATCACTCATCAGCACCACTCGAGCGTCTGGATTTCCCAATTGCCCCAACTGGTTCAGCACCACAGGCTCGTCTTGTTTCAAAGTTATGCCTTTTTCCGCTGCATTGGGAGCATTAGTTACGTCGAAGCTAGGAAAAGCATGGTCTTGCACCACAAGCTTTTGAGTCACCGCAACCAGTATAGCTTTTACTACTTCCCCGGAAATCTGGCTGAATGCTCCGGGGCCGAGCCTGGCTAAAAAATTCCAGGTTTGATTTTTCAGCAATCGTTCTCGGAATTTCTTGTACGAAGATAGGAATAGCCAGTTTTGCGGGATTACACTACACACCGTACCACCGGCGGCTGCAGTTTTCAACATCCGGTCGAGGAATACTGTGG
>JAKLJF010001008.1 GCA_023151335.1 Thermoanaerobaculia bacterium
GGCCTTCGGCGTGCTCGGTATCCGCTCCACCGTGGTGACCATACCGGTAGTGGTGCACGTCGTGCATCTGAACACGGATGCCCTTGGCTCTGGTACAAATATCACAGACGCGCAAATCGACGCCCAGATCGCCCAACTCAACGCCGACTTCCGGGCAGCCAATACCGACCTGAGCGCGCCGCCGGCAACAATCGCGGCGGCCGTGGCAGCCTTCGGCCCGCTAGCGGCCGATACGCGGATCGAGTTCCGGCGCGCCCTACGCGACCCCGCTTGTGCGGCTACCACCGGCATTACCCGTACGCCGACCACAACGGCCGCGTTCAACTACAATCCCGCCGCGGCAACCGGCCCGGCCCGGAATCCCGCAAAATTCGCCTCTTCCGGCGGCCACGACGCCTGGGATGCCACGCGGTATCTCAACATTTGGGTTTGCGACCTCAATGCCACCTTGGGCGCGGGATATGCTTCGCATCCCGCCGATCTGGCCTCCCGGCCTGCCGAAGACGGCGTGGTAATCGATTACACCCAATTCAACAGCGGCCAGCGCGACCTCACCAACCGCGTGGCCCGCTGGCTGGGCCTGTTGCCCATCTTTGGCCCAGACCCGTCCGACTGCACCGACGACGACGGCATCGGCGACACCCCGGCACAGGGGCGATTCACCGGTTGCCCTACCCATCCGCAAGCCTCCTGCACGGGTGGTGTAAACGCCATGTTCATCAATTTTATGGACGATGCCGACGACAACTGCAAGGTTATGTTCACTACCGGCCAGGCCGACAATATGAACGCCACCCTGTTCACCACCCGCAACGACCTGCTCGGCTCGGCCGGTTTGGTGCCGCCGCCGCCGGGCGCCGCCGCCGGCGACCTTTGGGCCAAGGATACCGATGCAGATATCGGCAATGAGCCGAATGCGGAATCCACCACCTTTTACCGTACCGAGGATATCTGGGTGCGGAGCTCCAACGATGGCGCCACCAACCAGGAACACCTCAACCCCGCGGGCGGCGCCACCAATTACGTGTACGTGCGGGTGCGCAACCGCGGCTGCGCCAGCTCTGCCGGCGCCAACGTTCGCCTCTACTGGGCCAAAGCCTCTTCGGGCCTGGCCTGGCCCACGCCCTGGGACGGATCGGTCAGTTCGGCTTCCGGCGCCGTCCTGGGCGGGCAAATCGGCCCGGTTGCCGGCATATCTTCCGGCAGCGTGGCCAGCGGCGCGGAAAGGATCGTCGAGTTTACCTGGACTTCGACGCCCGACCCGGCCAGTTATACGGCCGATTTCGGCGCCGACAACGGGCACTTCTGCCTGCTGGCCATCATCGACGAACCGACACTGAACATGACCGGAGGAATATGGGATATCACCCGCGCAAACAATGAGATCGTCTGGAAAAACATCCACGTAGATGGCGCAACCGACGATGATCCGGATATGCAGGGCGCTTCCCTTGCGGCAAATCATTCCAAAGAGGAAATGCCAACCAAATTCCGTTTTGAAACGCCTGAAGGCGAAGCCTCCGTTTTCAATTGGGGTACCGTGGAAGTACAACTGTCCGATCCGTTACTGGCGCTCTGGCAAAAAGGCGGCGAAAAAGGGAGCGGTATTCAGCGCACCGGCGCCAATATCACCCTGCTGAAAGAAGGCGCCACCATTGATAACATCCTTTTACCGGCAGGCGCCGTATATCCCGTCCGGTTGAAATTTGTGAAAAAAAGCGACGCGCCGAAGGTGCGCGATGTGTACAAACTCGATATGCAACAGTGGGCCCTGCAGGGCAATACCGAAACCCAGATCGGCGGCCAGACTTTCACCTTAAAAGTGGAACGCGACCAAACGCCGCCGCCAGGCCAGCCCGGCAAAGGTGAAGACAGCCCCTGGAAGCGCTGGTGGCCCGCAATGCTCGCCGCCGTAGTCGTGCTTCTGGGCTGGGGTTTCCGCAAAAGGCTTTTTAAACAAGGATAACAGCACGTAATACGGTTTGGCAGGAGATCAAAAGCAGTGATCTCCTGCCAAGCCGGGGATAAATGTTCAAAAAACGCAAATACCATGAAATCATACCCTTTTCAAATGTGGCTTCCGGTAGCCGCCCTGGCAGTTGCCG
>JAKLJF010001009.1 GCA_023151335.1 Thermoanaerobaculia bacterium
CATTACCATTCCAGGCACAGGAGGTACCAAATACGACCTGAGCGAACTGTCGGGCTACAAAGAGTTTCTCATGGGAGAACGGCGCAGAAACCGGCTCGACCATCGGTACATATCCAAATCTAACGATAAAACAGCACAACCTAAAATTGAAGATCATGTATATCCTCACACTCAAGGTAAACGACCTGCTAAAAAAGGACTTACTCGTCGCAGCGCCTAACCCCCTGCGCGACCCACGGGAATGGGATGGGTTTATCGACCTCCGCATGGAGGAACGAACCGAAGAAACGGCCGTGGCTAAAGCCATCGAAATGGCCGCAAAGTACCGGCTGGAATACTGGGAGTTGAACCAGGTCGTACCGGTAGTCGGCTGCCACTTTTAAGTGGACAGCCATTTTTTTGCCCTGCCAGTTGCAAATGCGGGGCATACACACGACCAACAGCAAAACGCTCATACCGGCGGCTCCGGAGACTCGGGGCCGCCACTTTCCTCCTTTCATTATGACGGCATCCACCGCGAGCATCCGCCCCACCACTCCGCCGGCTTCGGCGGCCAACTGGGAGCAGGAACACTACACCCTGCAACGCATCCTGAATCTCGACATTAACCTGCGCCGGGAAGAACTCAAGGAGGCGCTCCTGGACTACGAGGATACCCACTCCGGCAACAACCTGGTGGGCAGCAAGGTGTACGAGTTCCTGCGCCACTGCCAGAACATCGTCTGGAAGCAACTGGCGGAACTGGCCCTGTCTAACCCGGCGGAATACGAGCTGTGGCGCGCCGGCCAGCGCGGCCACTGGCCCTTGCAGACCAACAACGTCGCACACGGGATGCTGCTGCGGCTCTCCGAAGGCCGAAGGGCGCAACTGCACGAGCCCGGCGCCGCCATCGAGCGCACCAAATCCGGGATGCCGGTGATTTCCGACAACATCCGCCGCACGGTACAGAACTGGCGCCGCAAAACGACGGCTGCCTGGGTCACGCAAAGCGGCGACACGCTGAAAGGTTTCCCGTTCTTCCTCTCCTGGACGCGCCTCAACCGCGCCGGAGAACCCGATCCCAAAGGCCGGGGAAACGTGATTGGCCTGGTCAATATGCGGTGGATTTTCGGTCCGGAATGGACGGACGCGACCGGCGAAAATGCGACCGATTCCGAGCCAAATGCGGCGGGACAACGGGAAAAATTTTCCACAATTCCCCCAAATATTAAAACCGTTGAAAAAAAGAAGAAGGAAGAGGAGCGGCTTTCCGCTGAAGCGGAAGATGTTTTTTTCCAGTCGGCAAAGCCGACAGAACCGGGAATGAAAACCGCCCAACAGCAAGGAACGCCCAACGGGGATTCCGGGCAAATTTTTGAGCAAAAAAATATTGCGGCTCCCCCGCGCCAAGCGGGGCCTGCCCCGCCGGGCCCAGCCGGCGGTGCGCTGGCCCGGGCCGCCGCATTATGGCAGTTTCTCCTGCTGCACCTGTACGCCCCGCTGCTCGGCAGCGGCCGGATCCGGCATAGTTCCGAGCGCATCTTTGCCGGCAATACGTTCCGGACCTACACCGCCCAAAAATGCGTGGAATTGCTGGTTGAAAACCTGTATTCCGCCCGAAATGCGGGCGATGCTACCCTCAAAGAAGCCGAAATGCGGCTGCGGGATGCCATCGAAAGCCAGGCCAAATACCTGGAAGACAACCCCGAAACCTGGGTACTGACGCCCGAAAAATTCCTGCGGCCAGATCGCCCGCACGGCACCCTGCTGAGCGCCCTGCGCTTGTTCGTGAAAGCACCGCACACCCCGCAAATTCCGCCCGAATGCCCTGACAACGAATCCGCCCGCGAACGCAAAAACCGGCTGTATGCCCACTTGCTCTCCCTCGGCGCCAACCGCACCCACCCCGGCACCTTCTCTCGCTGGTATTCCGAATACGGCCCACAACACCTGGAGGCCTGCATGACCTACATGGCCCAGCAAGCCGAACGCCGGCGCCAGGCCGGCAAGCCGCCCAAACGTGAGTTCGACAGCAACCGGGGCGGGGCCTCGGCCTATTTCGCCAGCCTGATCGCCCGTTTCGACAGCCAGGGCGTACAACGGGAATTGGAACTTTCAGAACG
>JAKLJF010000100.1:0-11109 GCA_023151335.1 Thermoanaerobaculia bacterium
AGTAATTTATTTTCCGGGCATTTTCCGGCATTTTCGTGGCATATTCAGTCCTTGTAAAATGGAAAAGCAAAAAAAGCTCAACGAATTGGATGAGTTGAAACCGGGCAAACGAACGCTGCGCTGGCTTTATATCGCCTTGTTTTTGTTTTTAGCCCTGTTTTTGTGGAACAACCGCCATACCACCGGGGAAACAACCTGGAACGAGTTCAACGAAAAAATGCTGCAACAGCGGGATGTGGCCAAAGTCGATATCGCCAATAACGAAGAAGTGTGGGTGTATATCAAAACCGACAGCCTGGTGAAGCCACAGTACAAAGAGGTGGCCAAAGGGCTGCTGGGCCTGCCGAACCCGGGGCCGCACTACCATTTTCGCATCGGATCGGTAGAGGTGTTCAACCAGCAACTGGCCGACGCCCAGGCAAATTTTCCGCCGGGTGAAAAAGTGGAAGTGACCTACAGTAAAAGTGACAACTGGTGGATTACCATCCTGGCCTGGCTGATGCCGCTGGGCTTGCTGGCCCTGTTCTGGATATTTATGGCCGGGCGGCTGGCCGGTACAACCGGAGGGCCCGGCGGAAGTTCGATCTTCAGTTTTGGTAAATCGAAGGCTGTGTTGTTCGACAAAGGCAATCTCAGCCCCGTAACGTTCAAAGACGTAGCCGGTTACGAAGAGGCGAAAACGGAGATCATGGAAATTGTGGAGTTCCTCAAAAAACCGGAACATTTCACCCGGCTCGGCGCCAAAATACCCAAGGGCATCCTGCTCATAGGGCCTTCCGGCACCGGCAAAACCCTGCTGGCCAAGGCGGTGGCCGGCGAGGCCGGCGTGCCGTTCTTTTCGCTGTCCGGGTCGGAGTTTGTGGAGATGTTCGTAGGCGTGGGCGCTTCGCGGGTGCGCGATTTGTTCGACCAGGCCATGCAAAAAACGCCCTGTATCATTTTTATCGACGAAATCGACACCATCGGCCGGGTCCGCGGCAAAGCGGCTTCCTTTCAGGTCAACGACGAGCGGGAAAGCACCCTGAACCAGCTTTTGACCGAAATGGACGGCTTTGCGCCAAACACCGGCGTGATCGTCATGGCTGCTACCAACCGGGCCGACATCCTCGACCCGGCATTGCTGCGCCCCGGCCGATTTGACCGGCATATTTACCTGGAACTGCCGAATAAAAAGGAACGGGAAGCCATATTCGGCGTTCACCTCCGCCCCCTGACGCTCGACAAGGATATAGATGTCAATTTTCTCGCCGGTCAAACGCCCGGTTTCTCCGGCGCCGATATCGCCAACGTGTGCAATGAAGCGGCCCTGATCGCCGCCCGGGGCAAAAAGGAGAAGATCGGCATGGCCGATTTCCACAGCGCCATCGACCGGGTAGTGGGCGGCCTGGAGAAAAAAACCCGGGTAATCACCCCCGAAGAAAAAAAAGTGATCAGTTACCACGAGTCCGGCCACGCGATCGTGAGCTGGATGCTCGAACACGTCGATCCGCTGGTGAAAGTGTCCATCATCCCGCGGGGCAAATCGCTGGGCAGCGCCTGGTACCTGCCCGAAGAGCGCCATATCCTGACCTGGTCGCAACTCTTCGAACGCCTTTGCGTCATGCTCGGTGGCCGGGCTGCCGAGGCGCTGATCTTCGGGGAAGTGTCGTCGGGCGCGCTGGACGACCTGGAGCGCACGACCAAACAGGCCTACATGATGATCGGACAACTGGGTATGAGCGACAAATTACCCAATATCAGTTTCTATGACTCCACCGGCGCCCAGGAAGCTTTGTTGCAAAAACCGTACAGCGAAGAAACGGCCAAACTCATCGACGAGGAGGTGCGCAAACTGGTGCGGGAAGCCTTCGACAAATCCACCGCCATTCTGACGGAACACCAATCTGAACTGCACCAACTGGCCGACCTGTTGCTGCGCAAGGAAACAGTGGGCAAGGAAGATCTGGAAAACATTCTCGGCAAACGGGCGGCAGAAACCGGAACCCGCTCCTCATCCGGCACTAAAAAATGAAAAGCCATGTATAAAAGTCCCGTTGTTATCCGGCTGGATCATATTGAACTTCAGGGTGATTTGGTCATCCCCGACGATGTGGCCGGGTTGGTTATTTTTTCCCACGGTAGCGGAAGCAGCCGGCTCAGTCCGCGCAACCGCATGGTGGCCGAGCATTTATGGAAACACCGCTTTGCCACCCTGCTGTTCGACCTGCTCACCGAAGCGGAAGACCTGAACCACCGCAACCGCTTCAATATCGAATTGCTCACCGGGCGCCTGGCCGCGGTGACCCGCTGGGCCGAAGCGCAGAAAAACCTTAAAAATCTGCCTGTCGGTTATTTCGGCGCCAGCACGGGAGCAGCCTCCGCTTTGTGCGCGGCCGCGGCGTTGGGCGATGACATTAAAGCAGTAGTATCGAGGGGCGGCCGACCCGACCTGGCGATGAAACACCTTGCTTTGGTGAGTGCCCCAACGTTGCTCATCGTAGGCGGCCGGGATACCGAAGTGGCAGAACTCAACCGGGAAGCGCTGGTGCGCATACCCGCGGAAAAGCAGCTGGAGATCATTTCCGGCGCCACCCACCTGTTCGAAGAACCGGGTAAACTGGAAGAAGTGGCAGATCTGGCGGAAGAATGGTACCGGAAGCATTTGATTACATGATCATTCCTTCCAATTGTTCCGAATAAACCCTCGTTTCCGCTTTTTCCACCCGGCGGTTCAGGAACCCTTCCACGTTTTTCTTCGCAATTTGTTCGAACATTTCCGCTCCGAGAAATGCCCGCACGTTGATGGAGAACGACCGTTCGGTAGTGGCGGTGCTCACCATGTAAAAATCGGTGCCAAACAGGGCCCGATCCCGGATTTCCGGATCGGCTTCCAGGATCATTTTCAGCATGGGCAACAGCGTAGTGTCGCTCATGAGGTAGCTGATATCGGCGTATACGTTCGGATATTTCCGCATCAGGTCGCAAATGATCGAAAACCAGCTGTAGTTTTTATAACCTTCCCGGGGTTCGATATGCCAGTTGCCCAGCTCGAGGGAGGGGCACGGACAGTCTTTCACACACACCGCTACCTCGCTCCAGGCATCGTCGAGAAAGTGATGCCAGTTGTCAATGCCGCCCCAGTGACCGAAACAGACTTTAAGCCGGCTATAATCCGGCGCATCATCGCCCCAGTATTGCCGGAGCAGGTCGCGGTTGAGCAGGCATTCCCAGTTGAGCGGGTGGGTGTAGTATGGTTGCAGATTGCGGGGTTTCCGGTTGGGCAACACCGTGTTCAGAAAGGGATGGAAACGTTCCGCCTCGGTGGGTTTGTACTTTAAATGTACCGTTCCAATTTCACTGTGCACCACAATCGGCAGGTCCAGCGCCAGCGCCAGGTCGTACACGGGTTTCAGGCGTTTGTCGAAGGGGAAAAAACCGATCGCGGGGTACAGTTTGATACCCCGGAAAGTGCCGCCGGCAAGGTATTCCCTTGCTGCCGACCAGAATCGTTCGCCGGTAAAATCCTGTTCCACCGCTTTTTCCCGCGGTGTTTGAGGCTGCAGGCGCCGGGGGTCGCAACACAGGAAAGGATAAATGACTTCGCTGAACTCGGGGTCCTGTTGGATGCCCGCCAGTTCGGCCAGCTGTTCCGCATATCTTTTTTTTGGCGTGCCGGCGCCCATGTATTCCAGGTCTACACTCAGCAGGGCAAAGCCGGCAGATTTGGGGTAATACTCCCGAAGCCGCCGGATCACCTCCCGTTGGCCCGGCGCATAGCCAAACCGGACGAGGTTGAGGTAACGGATGATATCCTGCTTCTCGAAACCGAGCAGGAGATTGACCAACCCTTTGATGAGGGAACCCAGAAAGCCGAACCGCCCGGTCAGCGGCGCTTCCTGCACCATTTTGACAAACCAGCGTCGCGAAAGCAGCCAGGAAACGGCCACCCACTTTCCGATAAAATATTCCGGCACGTGGTCGATGGTGAAACAGTGGGCATGGGCATTATAAAAACAGTGTTTCATAACTGGAAAGTTTATTCGTTTGCATCAACCTTTTCGCCTGCTTTTTCCATCAGGGCTTGCACTTCCGTATCTTCCACCTGCCCGAAATCCTCGTAATACTGCCCTACCCCGTAAAAATCGTCGGGGGTGAACAGGCAGATCAGTTCGTCGGCCAGACGGCGCAGTTTTTTGGCCGTTTCCGGCGGCGACACGGGTACGGCCACGATGATCCGGGCAGGCACTTTTTTCCGGAGGTCTTCAATAGCGGCAAACAGGGTATTGCCCGTGGCCACGCCGTCGTCGGTCAGGATCACCGTTTTGCCGGTGACGTCAAGGGGGGGACGGTCGCCCCTGAATTTTTTATAACGTTCGCGCAGTTGCTCCCGGATTTTCTCCGTTTGGGCTTTGATGTACGCCAGGTCGATATTCGCCGCCCGGCCGTTCAGCACGGCGCCTTCCAGCGTCACCGAGCCGATGGCATATTCCGGATTGTAAGGGTGACCGATCTTTTTGGACAGGAAAATATCGAGCGGGAGATGCAGCGATTTCGCTATTTCATACCCTACCGGCACGCCGCCCCGGGGCACCGCCAACACCACCGCGTTGGTCGTATCCCGCTTTTTTAATTTTTCAACGAGGAGTTTGGCTGCTTCGGTTCTGTTTTTGAAAATCTTGTACATAACCAAGGTTTTGCGTTGCCGAAAATACGGCTCTGAACCCTGGCTTTACAATGACGGGGGTCATCGGGAGGCACTCTGTCGGTCAGCGGCTAGGATATGTTGATTTGTTGATTTGTTGATTTGTTGATTTGAGGGCCCTGCTCTTGGTAGAGTGGCCAAACGCAGGGCAGGGCCCTCAAATCAACAAATCAACATATCAACATATCCCTACCGCACCGCCAGCCTCGCCAACAACTCCTCCTTTTTACGCCGTGCCACGTCTATTTCGCTGCCATCGGTGAGCACCAGGATGCCGCCTTCGCCGCGGATGTATTTGGACACATAGCGCAGGTTGACGAGGTGGGATTTGTGTACTTTGCAGAAGTCATCGCTGTCCAGCATTTCTTCCAGTTCGGTGAGGTTTTTGGAGGTCATCAGTTTTTGTTTGCCGGTCAGGTAGATCGTAGAATAACTCCCGGCCGCTTCGGCGCGAATGATATCGGCCACGGGCAGGAACAGCACGCCCTCGGCCGTGGGTACCGGCAGTTTTTTATCTTTATCCTGCAGGGTTTGCAGCGATTTCAACAGGGCCGCGATACCGCCGCTTTGAGGTGATTCCGGCTGCTTGGACGCCCTTTTTTGGCGCAGGCGTTCGAGCGCCCGGGCGAGTTCGTCTTCCTGCACGGGTTTTAATAAATAGTCGAATGCGCCGCCGCGCAGCGCTTCGATGGCGTATTCCGAATGGGCCGTGGTAAAAATGACCTGAAACGGCGTGTCTTCGCCCAGGCTTTTCAGCAACTCGAAACCGGTAGCGCCCGGCATCTCCACGTCCAGGAATAAAACGTCCGGTTGCAGGCTTTCCAGTACGGCCAAAGCCGATTCCACCGACTCACATTCGGCCAGTATTTCAATATCCGGCTCGCAGCGCTTCAGCTTGTGGCGCAGCAGGGTGAGCGCTGATTTTTCGTCGTCGACTAAGATGGCTTTCATTTATGGATGCGGATTTTGCCTTTTAAGCACTTTATATTTTTTTATCCACTTTTGAACGCTTTAGAATTTTACTCCGAACTCTTCGCTTAAAATTTCAGGCAAGTTTA
Organism: Thermoanaerobaculia bacterium; assembly: GCA_023151335.1. Lineage (GTDB taxonomy): Bacteria > Bacteroidota > Bacteroidia > Chitinophagales > Saprospiraceae > M3007. The sequence continues at coordinate 5,740 of JAKLJF010000100.1, forward strand.
GACTGGATAAGGTTCTGATCTTTGCTAAAACGGTTGTTTAACCGCGAAGCGGTTGAATGTGAATAGCCCCGGATGCAATCCGGGGAATACGGTAGAGCGCGTTTTTCCAACCGCGAAGCGGTTGAATATGCGTTGCAAGTCACAAAGCGTTCACATTCAACCGCTTCGCGGTTGGTGCGAGGCGGTTTCGTGTACCCCGGATTGCATCCGGGGCTATTCACATTCAACCGCTTCGCGGTTACTCGATCACCCAAAATGGTATTCTGAGGACTTATCAACCCAAACTTGCCCAAAATTTTAGCGAAATGGGTTCTAAACTGTTCTAAACTGTTCTAAACTGTTCTAAACTGTTCTAAACTGTTCTAAACTGTCAAAGTAATATTAAAGTGGTAAAAAAAATCTATATTGATGAACCTCTCATGATGTTTCTAATGGCAGAAAAAGGTCTACAACCGTACCTGCGCCGTTTTCGCCGGCAATATCCGAAATTTCCACACGGTAATCCTTACGCCCCGGCGTGTTGAGCAATTCGACGCGTTCGGTAGTCAGTTTCACCCCGAGGGATTGTTTTTTTTCACTGATACGGGTCCGGGCGTTTATTTCAGCTGCCCTGGCCCGTCCGATGCCGTTATCCCTGATCCGGCAATGCAGTAAGGGTATACCGCCGGCGGATGTTTCGGGCCCGATTTGTACTTTCAACAGGCCGTCCCGGCCCTGCAAATGCCGCAAGCCGTGCAGGATAGCGTTTTCCACGAAGGGTTGCAGGATCAGGGGCGGGATCTGGCAGCGCTGCCGTTCCAGTTGCGCATCCACTTCGATCTGGTACCGGAAACGGCCGTCCATCCGGATCACTTCCAGTTGCAGGTACAGTTCCAGCGCTTCCAGTTCGAGGGTCAGTGAAACGCGGGGTTCGCGGGAGTTTTCCAGCACCAGGCGCACCAGTTTGGAAAATTTCTGCAGCAATGCCGAGGCTGCCTCGGGTTTTTCCTCAATCGTGTTGAGCGCGTTGAAAATGAAATGCGGGTTCATTTGCGCGCGCAGGGCTTTGTTCTCCAGTTCCGCCTTTACGGCGCGCAGGCGGTTCAGCTCGTTGTTGGCCGCCGCCTGTTTTAAAATCCGGTCGAGACGGCCGCGGAAATACTGCACCACGGCGCCCGTGAAAAGCGCCAGCAGCAGGATACGGAACCACCAGGTTTGGTAAAAAGCCGGTTCTACGACAATGAACAGTTTAATCGTTTTGGCCGACCGCACACCGCTGTAGTTTTGCGCATACAACTCGAACACGTATTTCCCGGGCGGCACTTTCGTATAAGTGGCCTCGGCGCGGTTGCCACTGGCTACCCATTGCGGATCGATCCCCTCGATCCGGTAAAAATACTGGTTGCGGCCGGCCTGGCTGAAGTTGAGCGCGGCAAACTGAATGGTGAAAAAGTTCTGGTCGTGCCGAAGCCTGACTTCAGGCAGGAAATTGAGGTCTTTCCCGGTGGAATAGGGCTTGTCAAAAACCCGGAATCCCGTGAAGGCGAGCACGGGCGGTTCTGTGTTTTCGTAAATATTGTTGAGGCGCAACGAATAAAAGCCCTTCGTTTGGCCCACAAATATTTCGCCGCTGCCGCACCAGCGTAGTCCTTTGTGCTGGAGATAGGTATCGGCCAGTCCGTCGCTTTCATCAAAAGTTTTAAAGGTGGAATTTTCCGGCGAAAACACCGACACTCCTTTTTCGGTAGAAATACACAATCGCCCGTCGCCCGTCATGGTCAGCCGGTGAATACTGTTGAACGCCAGGCCGTTTTTTACGGTAAAATGCGGAAAAACGGCGTCCGGACCGGCATCGGCCGGTATTTGTTGCAGGCCCTGGCTGGCCGTGCCCACCCAGATATTCCCCTGAGCGTCGCCGGTAAGGGCGGCAATGTTATTTTCGGCCAGGCCCTGCCGGGCGCCGCGCCGGTAGCCGTAGCGCACAAACTGCCCGTTTTCAAACCGGAAAACACCGGCCTCGCGGGTAGCCAGCCAAACCTGCGGCTTGCCGGAAGCGTTGGCGTTTTTTTGTGCCGGCCGGCAGAAGACACCGGTAATTTCCATCCGCGCCCCGTCGAAGTCGCCGCCCAGAAGATGCTGCTCCATATCGGCGCCGATGTTAAACAGCCCACCCCCGGTGGTGGCCGCCCACAAATCCTGCTCCTGACCTTGGGCCAATGCGTTCACCGGAAAACGGTGTATGGCACTTCCCGGCTGGTATGGCTCCAGGCGGCGGCGCTCCGGCAAATAGCGGTACAGGCTGTAGCCCTTTGTCCCCGGCTCCGCCCCGATCCATATCTGCCCCTGTGCGTCAGTCAGGATGCAACGAAAGGCGGTTGTCCCGGAAACCGGCACGGCGTATTTGAGCCGGTAAGGCGACTGGCCCGACAACTGCACCGGCGCCACACGGGCCACCGGTTCGAAAACGTACAAACCCCGGCAGCCTGCCGACACGACGTAGAGTTCCTTGCGGGCCTCGTTCCAGGCAAAATCGAGGGGCTCGTTCATCTTGGGGTTCTGGCAGCCCTCGCCGGGCATAGGCGTGTAATCCAGCACATTGTTGGCGGGATCGAGCAAACTGATGCCGTTTTTGTAGTTGAACACCCAGAGCAATCCGCTCGGGTCGCGGTACAGGCCATTCACCGATTGTCCGCTCTGGCCGGCGAGCAATTTGGCCTGGCTGTTGAAAAAAGTATATTTTCCGGTATTAATGTCGAATATGCCGAAACCCTGGTCGAGGGAGGCTACCCAGAATTCACGCCCCGATTTCCAGGAAATGTCGCCGATCAGGTTGGCTGCCGGGTTGCGCCGGGCCCATTCGGCGGGCAGGGAGGGGAACCAGGTCCAATGGGCGGTCTTTTTGTCGAACCGGGCGATACCGCCGCCTTCGGTGGCCACCCACACGGTGCCCGGCGTGTCGGCCTGCACGTCGCGGCAGGGCGTCTCGGCGGGGTAGTGTTGCAATTGGCCGTTGCGTTTGTCGAAACGAAAAATGCCGTTATGGGCAGCCAGCCACAGGATGGCAGGATCTTCGCTGTCGGCAGCAATATCCTGAACGGAATTGCGGTGCAGGCGGTCTTCGGCGGTGGTGAGGTTTTGGGCCAGTGAATAATTGGTAAAACGGCCGGAAGCGGGATCGAAACGGCTCAGGCCGGTGCTCAGGCCGCCCACCCAAATGGCGTCTTCTGCGTCGATAAGCACGTTGCTCAGATCATTGCCGCGCAGGGAAGCCGGGTCAAGGGGATCGTTTTGGAACCAGGCGAACGTTTCGGAAACGGGATCGAAGCGGTTCAGGCCGCCGCCCGCCGTGGCAATCCACAGAAATCCGCGCCGGTCTTCGTCGAGGTCCAGCACCGTGGGTGCGCTCAGTCCGGTGGAGTCGCCGCGGTAAGCATAGGTTTTAAAAGCCACGCCGTCGTAGCGCGCCAGGCCATCCTGTGTGCCGAACCACAAAAAACCCCGGCTGTCGCGCAGCGCCGTATGACAGTAGTTGTGGGGCAGGCCGTTGTCGGTGCTGAGGTAGGCAAAGTTGAAGGGGTAGGTTTCGGGTTGGGCGTGAAGTGGGGAGCTGAGGAGGAGAATTGTTGCCAGAATGTGAAACAGGGGGCGTCGGGCGCTATGTTTTGCACGTGCAACATAGAGTGCCCAACGTTTTAAGCGAATCAATATAACATCTACAAAGTAAAGGCCCCTGCCGGTTTTTTCAAACCGCTTTCTGCCGGGTATGATTCCCCAAAGCATACTACATACCTGGACGTTGAACATGCCTTTGCCGGATTTTCTGACTTTGACCCCAAACATACAACCTTCCCCGTATCCATTCAACATTTCCGCCGCTGGCAAACCGGGCCACGTTTACGAAACTTCAAAAGTTTCGTAAACGTAAAATTCCGCCGTTGACAAACCGTATCCCGCCGTTGGCAAAAACCGGCTTGTGTACCGGCGTGTTTGCCCGCACCTTTGTTTCATCAAAATAAAAACACAGATTGAAACACTACGGAAGGCCCTTTTAACTACCCTGTCAGATCTCCTGAACCGACCGAATGAAACGCTAAGCCCGAAGCCCCATTTAACCGGCCCCTCAGCTACCGAAACCAAATCATATATACCGAATCGAAAACTACCCGAAGCCCCAATTTACCAACCTTAGCCCACCCGAACTGAAAGCACGCATACCGAATGAAACACTAACCCAAACCCCATTCAACCAACCCCGTGGCAACCAAACCGAAGACACCTGTTCCGAATGAAACACTAACCAACGACCCCGTTTAACCAGCCCTTTCGCCCGCCGTTCAGACGACGGGTGTACCAAATGAAAAGTAGGAGGATACGTAATTTGCACCAAAGCGCGACGAGGAAAACTTGTCGCGCTTTTTTTGTTTTTGCAACCTCCGTGCTTGTTTTTGCAACGTCAGTGCACGCGTGACGGCCTCGAATAGGCCCATTTTTGTGGCGTACAACTTTAATTTTTCGAACCAAACAGGCGCGCCATGAAAAAAACAACCTTTTCCCTCCTGCTTTCCCTTGCCTGCTGCCATTGGCTGGCGGCGCAATGCCCGACGGGCGACGTCACGTTTTCCACACAAGGGCAGGTGGACAATTTTTTGCTCAATTATCCCAATTGCGACAGCATTCTGGGGAGTCTTCGCATCGGGACATCTTTAGATATTACCGATCTGTCGGCGCTCGCCAGTATACGTTTCGTAAAAAAAAGTATTCTCATCACCGGAAATCAGGTTTTAACTACCTTATCTGGTTTGGATAGTATCTATACTTTTGGTGGATTTTCGGCCAATTTTACTCCAGAATCACTGGTTATTCAAAATAACGATCAATTGCTTAATCTGAAAGGTTTGGGCAACCCATTGACCAGGATGGCTACCCCCTGGATGAATGTTCTTGTTGCCGATAATGATGCCCTGACGACGCTGGAAGGTTTTGAGTTTCTGCAAAAAGTTGGGGGTTTAGCTTATGATGGATTCTGCTGTGACTTTCCTTTTGGAGAATTAAAGATTCAGCACAATATCAATTTGCTCAGTCTCCAAGGGTTGGATGGACTTGAAGGCGGCATTGTAGTTATTCAGGACAATGACAATCTGCAAAGTCTGGAAGGATTCGGCGATCGTTTTGGAAATGCTGGCGATGCATACCTGAGTATAGCAGAGAACGATACCCTACCCAACCTTAAAGGATTGGATTCACTTTCAAAAATCAATTCACTGTACATCGGGAAGAACGGCAATCTTCAAAATCTTGCGGGTTTGCAAACCCTGGCGAATGTGGAGGGTGGCTACCTTTACGAGGATGAAGGAGGAGCGTACCTCGCTTATGGGTTGGAGATCAGTCAAA
>JAKLJF010000100.1:11119-11401 GCA_023151335.1 Thermoanaerobaculia bacterium
AAGCTCCAAAACTTGAGTGGTTTAGACAACCTGGAAACCGTTAAGGGATACCTCTACGTCAACGAAAATGAACAACTGGCTAACCTGAACGGTCTCGACAGTCTCCAATATTTGTACGAAGGCCACCTGGGAATAAACGGAAACCCGGCACTGCTGAACATTGATGCCTTGAGCAACCTTAAGGGAATAAAACAACTTAAAACAAGCTGGGGCAGTTATGCAAGCCAAGTAAGTATTAGTGGGAATAAACTTTTGGCAAATCTGAATGGCCTGCACCAAATA
>JAKLJF010001010.1 GCA_023151335.1 Thermoanaerobaculia bacterium
CGCGTCGAAGAAGGTACGGCTCATGACATCCCGGTAATCTTCCATGCCGGTCAGGTTATCTTCCGGATCATAAAAATACGCCATCTCTTTGCCCAGGGCATTTTCGCTTTTAACCAAGCGTCCCAACAGGTCGTAGGTGTTTTTGAATAAAACATCGAGGTTGTCGGATTCCTGATCTATCTGGGAATCCGCGTTGTATTCGGTCGTAATTATTTTCTGTCCGGTGACAGTGTTCGGCAGCGTCGTTTGATATATGCGGTACAGGCCGTCCCGCTCGTATTCAGTTTTTCCTCCACCTTCTTCTGTTATGGAAGTGATATTGCCCATTTCATCGAAAGTGTATTCCATGGGTGTGGTCGTCCCCGGACGACGGATGGTTTCTGCCAAACCGGTAACGATATCGAAATCCTGGAAAAGCGTGATATTGTCTTTGGCATCCTTTGCCTCGGTTATCTCGCCCCTGTTGTTGTATAGAAACTCCTGGTCCGACGTCTGCGTCGTGCCGTCGGGTAAAGTGGCCAGAGGATAGATAATATTTTCGAGATTTCCTTTGGCATCATATTTATAAAATGTCAGGCTGCCGTTACAATCTTCTTCCGTTTCCACCAAATTAAAGCCCTCTAAAGTGTACGTGTATTTTGCTACTTCGGTAGCGAATTGGTTAGCCACGTCGTCGCCATCGGGCAGGTTCACGGTTTTCAGGTTGTCGCCGATATAAGCCGGTTCTGTTTCGGAAACGTGGTAGTAGGTATAAAAACCAATCCCGCCCCTTGCGTTCTCGAATTCCTCGAGGTTCCGGTAGGCGCCAAAAAAATAATTCGATGTGTATTCTTCCGGGCCGGGTTCTGTAATGCTCAGCGGGAGGTTGCGCTTGCGTTCATAAACCACTCTGGTGTTGAAGTCCCGGCGGTTGCGTACCAAAACGCTTTGATCCTGCCCCGGCAAACTGTCCAGATAACTGAACACAAATTCCATAGCATCCATGGTAACACTGCCGTTTTCTTCGAGGTAAGCGGCTTCCGGTTGCCGTGCTACCCTGCAGCGGCCATCCTTCAGGTAGAAAAAGTCGTAAGCGTAATTTTCCAGATTTCCACGCGGCGTAAAAACGCGGGCCAACAACCCTTTTTTGTGATAAACGTCGGGTACACCGGCCAATATGACGGCACTGTCGTTTTGGTGGTACCCGAATCGCCACACGATTTCTTCACCTGCCGGCGCGCCTTTGAAATGAACTTTTTCCAATAAGCCATTATCCAGGTAACTCAACGCATACATTTGTTTGCCGGGGTCTGTAATGGTTTCTATTTTCCCGCCTGGACTGTATTCAATTAATGTTTCCCGGTTCATGGAATCGCTAATTTTAACCAACTTTCCGTTCGTATATTCCAGGATCATTTTGTTGCCGTTGCGGTCTTCAATCTCTACCAGTTTGCCCGTTATATCGAAGCGGTAAGCTATACCGTGTTTTGTAGTCAGCTTATAGGTTGTTGCTGATCCGATGGTTATTCGTTCGATCCTGGAAAAATTTCCGAATTCATCATCTGCGACGTGGAAGCCCAGTGGCGCCGGTTTCCAGCGAAAAACAACGCTGCTCCCGTCGCCCTGATGAAGGGTGATGGCATCGTCTGGAGAAGCCGCTGCCAGCCATGAATCGGTAAGATAAACGTCAAAATTGTGCATCCAACCCGGGGCGATCCCAAGCAGCGTTCGATGATCGCCCGAATTATAACGCAGGGAAAAATAGGTTGATAATCCTGCGCCGGCACTGCTGAAAAGCGGAAGATCTAAGCTGATGTTCCCAGTGACAATATTTACGTCCGTACCCGGCGCCACCGGTTGAAGCGTGCCCGTGTGTTGCTGACCGAGGTTAAAGTCGATCGTATGGGTATAAAGTATTTGAAAGTAATCCTGAAAGTCGACGCCGTTCTTTTTAAAATTCACACCGGAAAAACCAAGGCATACCATGTGAATTTCGTCATTTTTATCGGCGGCTAAATCTATTGGATGTATTAAAAAAAACGTACTTGGCAACGGAACGGTATCTTGGCGCCCGAGCCATGGGAAGTTTTTTGATAATGGATGTTTGATTCGG
>JAKLJF010001011.1 GCA_023151335.1 Thermoanaerobaculia bacterium
TGCTTCTTCCGCGCCGCCGGGAACAGGATATTGTTCAGGATCAGCCGGTAACCGGGTGAGGTAGGATGCAGTGCCAGATCGGTGGGCGGATCGCCCACGAAGTGACGGTAGTCTTCCGGGTCGTGACCGCCATAGAAGGTCCAGAAGCCTTGCCCGAAGGTGCCGTGGATGTAGCGGGCCTCGTTGGCCGGTTTGTTTTCGCCCATGACAAGCACATTGGGTTTGATAAACTGTTTGATAAAGGCAGTGCTCTGACCCATAAAACCTTTTACGGTGCGGGTATGGCATTGGGTGAGCATGGTGGGTACGGGGTCCCACTTGGCGGAAAAATCGAAAAGGTTGAAATAATCCTGCTCCGGATTCACATTGCGTCCAAGGTTATGGTCGATGGTGGAGTGCTCGTAGGTGAGCGGGTCGCGGATCAGTTGGAAATTGTAGAACGCCAGGGTTTTGCTGAAGTCGAGTTTGTTTTGCGCGTTGGGATCGGCGGGGTCGCCGTCATACATTTCAGCGCAGATATCTATCCCTTCGGCGGCCAGCGCAATATCGTAGGTATCGGTGGCGGAGCACATGGCGAACATGAAGCCGCCGCCTGCTACGTATTCCTGGATGCGTTTGGCTACGGCGAGTTTGAGCTGACTCACTTTCGTAAAACCGTTTTCCCGGGCCAGGTTTTCCATCAGGCGCACGTGGTCGCGGTACCAGGGTTGGTTGCTGTGGCTGGCGTAAAACTTGCCATACATACCCGTGAAATCTTCATGGTGCAGGTGCAGCCAGTCATATTCCAGCAGTTTGCCCTGCAATACTTCCGTGTCGTATACTACGTCGTAAGGGATCTCGGCATAGGTCAGTACGAGCGTAACGGCATCGTCCCAGGGCTGGATCACTTCGCCTTTTTCGTCTTTATCGGGGGTGTAAACGGCGATTTTGGGCGCTTTTTCGAGTTTGATCACGTCCATGTTCACCTCCGGATTCAGGATTTCATTCTGAATGGCGGCAAACTGGGCATCGGCGATCACCTCAAAGCTCACATCCCGCGTTTTGCATTCTTTTTCAAAAGTTGCCGTATACGGGAAAGCAAAACTGCCGCCACGGTAATTCAGCAACCAATAGGCTTCTACGCCCTGCGAAATGACCCAATAAGTAATGCCGTACGCTTTCAGGTGATTGCGTTGGCTGCTCTCATCCATCGGGAGCAGCATATAGGCAGCCCGCAAGGGGGCAAAAGCACAGGCCAGCAGTGCCAGCGCAAGAAACATCCTTTTCATAAACGGGATTCGTTTAGTGGTTATTAATTTTATATGGGCATGAGATGACTGGTAATTAGCCGTGTACTGCTCAGCCGGTACCCAAATTCCGGGATAAAATTACGGGGAAAAACGCCAGGCATCGTGAAAACCATGTTTGTTCGGCTAATATTAACGGAAAAACCGGATGAGTTGCTCCCCATTACAGCCCAATGCTTTAATTTCCCCGGTGAAAATGGAATACCTGTCAGGCATAAACAAGGTTTTGGTACTATTGGTTTGTACCCTTTTTTTAGGGCGCAACCTGTCGGCCCAATCATCTTTAGTCGAAACCCTCAGGCGTCAGTTGTCTGCTGCCCCGCCAGACACCCATCGCGTGAGCCTGCTGGTCGATCTCGCCTGGGAAATAAACGAAACCCAAACTGAAGAGGCCGCCCTCCATTTGCGGGACGCCATTGCTTTGGCGCAAAAATTAAAATTTACCATAGGCGAAGCGAAAGCCTGGAACGGCCTCGGCATAGTGGAAGAGATACGGGGCAACTATTCAACTGCTTACCAATACTATCAAAAGGCGCTGGACCTGCGTCAGCAAACAGGCGATCTGTCGGAAATATCCTCTTCCCTGAATAACATAGGCGTATTTCTGGAAACAACCGGCCATTTCGATTCCGCCCTCGTGTATCACCGCCGGAACCTCGAAATGCTGCAAACCCTCGGCGACACGGTGCGAATGGCCCGCGCCCACTTCAATATCGCCGGAGTGTGCCAGGAAATGGGCGAATACCTTAAAGCACAGGAATCGCTGAACGAGGCGCGTGCTATTCTCGAAATGCAAAAAGACAA
>JAKLJF010001012.1 GCA_023151335.1 Thermoanaerobaculia bacterium
GGAGAACCGCTTACCCAGTAAATCCCGGGTTGGGTGACAACGAGCGTGTCGTCGGTGGCGCCGGGTATTTCATCCTGATCGTCGTACCATTGTATATTAATGGTATAGGGTTGCAGTACGATCTGGTAAATCGTGTCGCCTGTACAGATGATCTGTTCCCCGTTGGGGCCGACTTCGAATTCACCCTCCGACGACACGACAACCGGCAGAAATGCCAGGCCATCGGTCAATACTTCCGGACTTTGTTCGGTACAACCATCCTTTGTGGCGGCTACCGAAATGTAGACCGGCGTATCGTCGTAGTTCACGGTCAAGATTGGCGTTGTGGCCCCGGGGATTGGCTGGGCGATGCCATTGGGAAAATCGCGCCGGTACCATTGATAAGCGTCATATTGCTGGGTACCAAGCGTGACAGAGCCCTGCGGACATACCAGCAGGTCGCCGGTGACAGTAGGATTAAAAACACATTGGGCCGCCAGTTCGGCAGCCGCTGCCCCGGTGAGCGCCAGGGAAAAGAGCAAATGAGCCCAAGTTTTCATAGCTATATAGTTTGTGTTACATGTTTGGCAGCAGGAACATTTTATGGGTATCCCTGATCGGTTTTACAAAACTGAGCCGGTACATCGCCCCGTCGTTGATGAGTTTGATTTCAACATCGCGGATTTCTTCGGGTACGAATTGAGCCGGAGCATACAGTCTCGACCGGTCTACCATCTCCTCGCCGATACAACGGCGCATGAAGGGGATTTTCCGGTATTGTCTTTTGATCTCTTTTTCTGTTGCGTCGATAATGGTGATGCGGGCGCCAGGCTTTGCCACCCGGATCATTTCCCGGATGGCGCGTCCCCGGTCGTTGAAGAAGTTGATCCCGCCTGTATGAAATACGCAATCGAAGGAACCGTCGCGGTAGGGTAAGTATTCGGCATTTGCTTGTGCCAGCTGCAGATTAAGCTCCCAACGCCGGATGTTTTTCTGACAACGGTCCAGCATGCCGCCAGAAATATCTATGCCAAAATACCGGCCGTATGCGGGTAGGTAACGGATGTTACAGCCGGCGCCAACGGAAACCTCCAGTATCCGGTCGCCGGGATTAATATGCATTCCCCGGAAATATTCCGCGCGCGCACGTTCCGGCTTATTCCATAAAGTGCTGAGGCGCTGCACCAGGTCCAGCATGCGGCCGGAACGGTCGTAGTATCTTTGAATTTTTTGATTCAATCCGGTTATTTGTTGTCCGGCCAAAAAATTGGGATAGCCGCCGTTGCACAAGGGGAAAAAGGCGCCGCTATCGTCGGTCAATCCGTCGAAGCCCTTTGCGCGGACGCGTTGCAGGGGCAGGCCATTATACGGATTTTGCATGAGTTCGAGTTCCATATCAGTAAAGCCGTCTGTTAGACGGCTTAAAAAATTGAGGGCCGCATCAAAAAGGATCATTGGTGAAATCCACACTTTTGACACGACCCGGACAGGGGAGTTTTCATTTGGCATCCGGGGAAGCATGTGATGATATCTTGTAGGCGTTTGTCCTGTGAGGCCGCCTGTTTTACGCCGTCTGGCAGACGGCGTTACAGCCACTCGCCGAATTCATCGGCGAAATGCTCCGTCAGCACGGCGCGCAGGCGTTGGCGGGCGCGGCACAGGCGGCTTTTGGCGTTGCTCATCGTCCAGCCCATGATCTCGCAGATCTCTTCGAGGCTTTGCTCTTTGAGGTAAAACAAGGTCAGTACGCTGCTATCGTCGGGTAAAAGCATATTGAATGCGCGGCGCAACATATCGGAGCGTTCCGTAGCCGTAACGGATTGGTATCCGTCGGGGGAGTCCGCTGCCATTCTGCGTACCGGTGATTCGGGGGCATCCAGCGTGACTGTTTCCCGTTTGGCCCGGCGCAGGTAATTAATGGCCGAGGTGCGGGCGATGCGGTACAACCAGGTGCTGAAACGGCTTTCGCCGCGATAGCCCGACAAGAAACGGAAGGCTTTCAAAAATGCATCCTGGGCTATTTCAAGGGCGTCTTCATGGTTGCCGACCATTTGAAAGGCCAGGCCGTACACCATCCGGTCGTAGCGGCGTACCAGGGCGGCGTAAGCCG
>JAKLJF010001013.1 GCA_023151335.1 Thermoanaerobaculia bacterium
GCTTCGCCATAATGACCGGTCGCATTGTAAAAAGACCCAAGGTTGTTCAGGCAAATAGCATAATCAGGGTGGTCCGGTTTAAGTACTTTCTCCTGAATATTTTTGACCTCGAGGAAATATTGCTCGGCTTTGTCGAAGCGTCCCAGCGATAACATAAGATTTCCCAGTTCATTGATAATTAACGCATAATGGGCATTCTCCCGTCCGTTGGCGGCTGCCCAAACATCCTTAACCTTCAGGAGGCAGTCTTCTGCATTCCGGTATTGTCCCATTGCTTCATATAATTTGGCCAGGTTGATCAGCGCATAACGGATATCCGGATGATTTGCGCCGAGCCGTTCTTCCAAGCCGGCCTTGAATTCTAAAAGACAAGCTTCCGCCTCGGCCAGGCGGCCAACCCTGGTGTATAAAACCCCCAGGGTATTCAAAGTCGCGCCAACCATAGCATGCTTCCGGTCAAATATCGATAATCGGATAGCTAATGCCTCCTCCATGTACAGAATTGCCAAATCCAGGTCACCCAGGTTCATCTCGGCCAAGGCCAAATTGTTCAAACCAAACGCTGCCTCTCCCGATTGCCGGCTGTGCAACTGCTCCGCCAGGGCTATGATTAGTTTGGAGGCTTCCCGTGCTGCTGTGTACCTTCCTGCCACATAATGCAAAGCCGATACCCGGATCAGGCTGTCCAGCGATTTTTTAGCGGCAAGCGTATCCAGCGCCTGAGCGCCGGCCAGCAGCGGGAATAATAACAGTAAAGCAAAAGCGATCTTTTTCATCACCGCAAAGTAAATCTATTCAATCAGCACAAACCCCGCCCGTTTGGTAAACAGATATTTTCCGGACTTGGCTTGGTGAAGGTACACTTGCGCAGCACATCGGCAAACGTATTGCCCGTAAAAGATTTGGGCGGCAGCCATCATAACCGCCACCCAAATCGAAACCGGTCAAAACTGCGTGACAGCGTTTCCCCGGCCGTTCAGTTTCGTTTGTAAACTTCTCCGGCAGCATTAACTACCCAAGGCTTTCCGGTGTTGTCCACGGCAATGGCAACCGCCAGTCCGTCAAATTTTTCCCAGCCCATTCCGTTCCATTTTTTAATACTAAAATCGCTCCCAAATGCTTCGTCGCTAATTATCCATGCAGTGCCGTCGGCTCCAACGCCGATATCTTTTGCATGGCCGGGCAATAAGATCCAGCCGGAGTTTAGCAACCTGTAGATACTGCCGTAAGTATTAACTACCCATGGAAAACCTTGCTGATCAACAGATATCCTCGAGGCTTCCCCGCTTACCAAGGTCCAGCCGGAGCCGTTCCATTTTTTTATGGTGTAGCCTGCTCCCAATTTGTCGCTGGTTACAATCCAGACAGAACCGTCGGCGCCGGTGCCGATGTCCTTTGCCTTGCCGCTGACCAATTGCCAGGCATTGTTTATTCTGCGGTAAATTTGATCCAAATTATTAATTACCCATGGGTTTCCCTGCTTATCAACCGCGATTCGGACTGCATCTCCGTCGACGGTTATCCAGCTTCCCGCATTCCATTTTTTAATTCTAAAACCGGTGGCAGATACTTCGTTGCTGACAATCCAAACCGAACCTTCGGCTCCAATTCCAATATCCCTGGCCAATCCCGGCATCAGTTGCCAGCTTCCTGTGTTGTCGATAGCCGAACCGGAACCGGATACGGAAATCTGACTCAGACCATTTGTCGCATTGGAATTTACTGTTATCGTTCCATTATAACTGACCTGCTGTGTCGGCTCGAAAGTAATTTGTATGTTTTTCGTTTCATTTGGGTGTATCAAACCGGTAAAATACCCTGAATAACCGTTCGGGCATGTAATACCCGACACAAACATCTCTTTATTTCCGGTGCATCCTATCTGAAGCGTTTTGCTTTGCGATTGCCCGATCTTAACCTGTCCGAAGTTCAAATCGCCGGTCAGGGATATGGTAATTTGATCTTGCGGATTGGGGTTGTTTCCGGAATTGTCGGGATAAGCAATATATGCTTCGCTGCCTTCTATGGCCGTAGATATAAAATTATAATCTATCCATAAAAATCCATTGTCTTTCC
>JAKLJF010001014.1 GCA_023151335.1 Thermoanaerobaculia bacterium
CTCTAAACCCTCTAAACCCTCTAAACCCTCTAAACCCTCTAAACCCTCTAAACCCTCTAAACCCCCTCTACCTACCCAACGTCCTCCGGATCTGCTTGCGATGCCGCTGGAAATGGAACCTGAAAAATTTCAGCATTCCCATCCAACTCAGTCGGCCGGCAAAGGGATGCCGGTAAACGGCCTTATCGAGCAATTCAACGGGCAATTGTTCGAGGAAATTCGTCCATTTTTGCCGGATATCCAGCCAGCGGCTGCGTGTTTGTGCAAAGGTGGTGAATCCGGGCAGTTTTTCTTCGCTCACATTGGCGGGAGCCTTAAATTTAAAGGGTAAATTCAGGTAGAACCACAATGCGGAAGCGCGCAGGCGGGTTTTAAAATCGGCCGTTTCGAGTTTTGGGTTAAAACTCAGTTTTTTCTGAACATATTGAAGTGAAAGTTCTTCCGTTAGTATCAGGTGGTGCACCGTTTGTATGGCCGACCAGCCGCCGTCGAGGGCGGCCATGTTCAGGATCGCATCGTTACTGTCTGCCAGCTCCTCCAACAGGTTTTCCACCTCTTTTTGATAAGCAGCATTAAACTGAAGCAGTGTTGATTTCATATTGTTTTTTTTAAAACAGGCTTAAAAATCCGTTCTAAAACGGGAATAAAAAACTTTTTTACGCAAATTTGCCCCAATGTGTTGTCTTGCCATACATAAATGCCCCAAGGGTTTTCATTTTACCTGGTTTTTACCGGCTCTTCTGTTGTTCACCTTTCCCGGTTTGATCACTGGCCAGGCTGGCAAGCGTCTGGCCGAAACCCGCCTGGGTGGTGGCAAAAGCGCCGTATCTGAGCCAAAGGAATACCTGAAAGTATTGGCAAAATCCGGCGACAACGTACCGGTATTGCTGGAGCGTTACCATCTCGACGGTTACGAGTGCAACGTTACCGAGTTTTTTAAAATTAACAAGCTGAAAGAAGACTACCGCTTAAAGGCCAATACGGCTTATCTTATTCCGGTTATGGTGGTGGATTACAACGGAAAAAGTATTCGTTCCACCCTGAATATCGACGACTGGCAAACAGCCATCCGCATCGATGCCTATAATAAGCTGGCCCAGGAAAAAGGATTGCGGGTGCGCAGCTTCATCGAGGATAAACAACTTTGGGTGCCCTGGCATGAACTGAATTGTCCTGAATCGGGAGAACTGGCCCATACGGTTGCCGTTGCGGAAGCCCGCAGCGCGGGAACCGAAATGGAGATCATCGAATCGACAGCTGCACGCGGAAACCGCATTTTTCCCGTTTTTGGCAAAAAATACGAAAAAACGCCGCTGGCCAGCCGTAAACTCCAGGGCAAGGTATATTACATCATCAGCGGGCATGGCGGCCCCGACGTCGGGGCAGAGGGAACACGCGCCGGCAACACCCTTTGTGAAGACGAATACGCTTACGACGTGGCCCTGCGTTTGGTCAGGCTGCTGGTAAGCCACGGCGCCACGGCTTTTATGATCGTCCGTGATCCCAACGACGGTATTCGCGACGAAGCCTACCTGAAATGCGATAAAGACGAAGTAGTTTGGGGGGATAAAGTGATCCCGCTGGATCAGAAAGAACGGCTGGCGCAACGGACAGAACTGATCAATCAGTTAACGGAGCGTTACCTGAAAGCGGGCATCACCGATCAAACCATTATCGAAATACATGTGGATTCCCGCCACCGGCACAAGGAAACGGACGTATTTTTTTATTACCGCCCCGACAGCGAACCCAGCAAAGCGCTGGCGCTGAAAATGCACAAGACATTTCTCCAGAAATACCTGAAGGTGCGCTCGCAAAAAGAGTACAACGGCACCGTTACGCCAAGGGGATTGTTCACCTTGCGCGAAACCATCACCCCCAAAGCGGTATATATTGAGCTGGGCAATATCCGAAACAGTTGGGATCAGCAGCGCCTCGTCATTCCAAGCAACCGCCAGGCCCTGGCCAACTGGCTCTGTGCGGCGCTGTTGCGGTAAACGGCAAATGACTTACGACTTACGACTTACGACTTACGACTTACGACTTACGACTTACGACTTACGACTTACGACTT
>JAKLJF010001015.1:0-259 GCA_023151335.1 Thermoanaerobaculia bacterium
AAGAGTAAAAAGACTGTATTTTTGATGAGTAAAATTGCACTTTTTTCCGTATAAAATCAAAGAATGTGAAAAACGCCTGCACGCCACACCGCGCCTTCAAAAACAGTACTTTGTGCCTTTGGGCATTATTGTTCATAAACCTGGTCGCGGGAAGTGCCGGACAATCCCAAACGGCGCTCAGCGGTCAGCTCCGTTATTCCGCCAACGGCACCGGCCGCACCACCGGTCGTATCGCCACGCTGCACATATACAACCCCAC
>JAKLJF010001015.1:269-2060 GCA_023151335.1 Thermoanaerobaculia bacterium
AGACTACCAGGGGTACGTGGTATTAAAGGCCTATCCGGTAGAAATCGGTCCTTTCGGGTCGGTTTCCATTGATTTAGAGGGCTATTGCGTGAACGCGCACCGCCCGCCCGTACCCGACGGCGAAACGATAGCGGATGTAGCCCAATGGGTAAGCTGGGGCGCCGGCGACGCTTTGCCCGTTCCCGGAAAAGTGCCCGGCGCCGGCTTTGTTCCCATGCCTGCCGCTCTGCGGGGCGACCCGCTCGCGCTGAGCTTTCCCGGCAGCAATGAACCGTTTTTATACGCCATCGATTTCAACCGCTACCCGCGCGCGGCGGCTCGCCTGTTGTTGCATGCCGCGTATGCCGCCGAAACGGCCTTCGATGCGCTAAACAAGGATGGAAAAATTCGGACGGTATCCGGTCAGGAACGCCGCGCTGAAACCGTTCAGCAGGCTTTGTGGGCATACGCAGCCCGGTTGGAAGGCCGGAATTACAACCAAGCCGTCTTCAAAGCGCAGTTGACAGAAGAAGCCGAGCAAAACCTGAACCTGCCACAGGCTTCCTTTTCCACTGAAACCGAACAACAGGCCGAACAGTTTGCCAACGATGTATGGTCGAATATCGAACTGGTAGGCGCAAACGCCAAACTTATTGCGCCCCGGCAGGATCGCGCGGGCGATACGTTTAAAGAAACGCCGGTTGGGGCGCCGACAGCCCCGGCAGAACTGTTGCCCGGCCTCATCGGAAACATAAACCCGGAGCATACGACTGCCGGGAACAAATTGATCGCCCCGCTGCTTTTTTTTCAAAACAATGCCGAAATCCCGGCCCTGCAAGCTTTGCAACAAAGCGCCGCTCAAAAATGGGAGCGCTATCTGCGACATCAGATTGGTCGCATCGAACCTGAAAACGCGGAAGCTTTGCCGGAATTGCTCCAATTGGCCGGCCTGCTGCAATCCCCGGCGGGGCGCGGTTTGGGCCAGGACGCATCTCAAAGCCTGCTGCATCATCTGACGGAAAAACTGAACGGCCACGTCCGGCTCAGCGCCGGCGCATTGAGCCCCGGCGATCCTGCCTATATCGGTAAATGGCGCCGGCTGAAATCCTGGCCGGCAACCCATTGGTACCGAACCTTTTGTAGCACGGCCAACCCTTTGCAAACACTGCCGCTGAGCATCCCCGCCAAAGCGTTAAAGACTGCGACAAACGGTGCGCTCGCCACCGGAAACCTATCCCTGGCCAATGCGCAGTGGAAACACCTTTTCCCGGTCATCGTGGCTGCCAAACCGCACCGCTTCGCTTGGTGGATACCCGCGGCCGGCATACCCGTTCTGGGCGGCGGCTTGTATTTCCTGCTACGCGACAAGGGAGGCGAAACGCCCGAGCCGCCCCGGGCAAATCCGGACGCCGTTTCGCTACCCTGCGGCGACACGGCGGAATTGGATGTGCTGGCTAATGACAGCGGCGAGGGCATTACCGTGTCTGCCGCGAACGCGCCGCCGGGCATTTCAATATCGGCCATCCACCAGCAGCACGTTGTGATCGTGAGCGCGCAAGCAGGTACTTTCACGGCAAATTATACCATCAAAGACGCATCCGGGCAAACGGCAAGCAGCACGATCCTGATCACCGTGACCGACCTTAACCCGCCGGTTATTTCCTGCCCGGTATCCGCTACCCTGGAAGGATGCAGCCACTTTCCGGCGCCCGCCCCTACCTTTACCGGCCAGGCAGCCGCCACCGACGACTGCGACCCGGCGCCTGACGTTCAATACGCGGATGAACCCGGGGGAACGCCCTGCAACCGCGT
>JAKLJF010001016.1 GCA_023151335.1 Thermoanaerobaculia bacterium
TCTGCGAAGACCTTTAACGCGGGTTTTCCCTCGCAGATTGGGCGGTTCCCTCCGGGACGACGAGTTCTGTGCGGGGAAAAGAGGCATCGGGGCGGTTCGCGGGTTATGCAGGGCCAAGGTTCGGCGGTACAGGTGGCGTATGAAAAATCGCTCTCACAGTTTCCGGTATGTTTCGACGCCGCAGGCGGCGTATGAAATAATCACTCAATCGCTCAATCACTCAATCACTCAATGTCTATGTCTGCTTTCCAGGATTTGTTCCACTTCCGACAGCCGGATGTCTTTGGCGGCGAGCAGCACGAGCAGGTGGTACAAGAGGTCGGCCGTTTCATTCAGCAGGCGTTCGCGGTTGTCGCCCAGGGCTTCGATAACGGTTTCCACTGCCTCTTCGCCTACTTTTTGGGCGATTTTACCTACCGGGCCGGTTAACAGCCGCGCGGTATACGATCCCGCGGGATCTGCCGCGCGGCGCCGGCGGATAATATTTTCCAGTTCGTTCAAAAATCCGGCCAAGCTGTTTGTTTCATTCCAGCAGGTTTCAGCGCCTGTGTGACAAACCGGGCCATTGGGCTCGGCTTTTATCAGAAAAGCGTCGCGGTCGCAGTCCAGCCGGATATCGCGCAGCCGCAGTACGTGCCCCGAAGATTCGCCTTTCTGCCACAATTGCTGCCTGGAGCGGCTAAAAAAGGTGACCAAACCGGTATCCAGCGTTTTGGCGAGCGCTTCGGCGTTCAGGTAGCCCAGCATCAGCACCCTGGCGGTACGGGCGTCCTGCACCACGGCGGGCAACAGACCGTCGGGCGATTTATCGAAATCGGGGTTCAGTTCCCGCTCAGTTGCAACGGTTTTGTTCAATTCGGATGCTGACTCCATGCGCATTCAGGTATTTTTTCAATGCCGGGACAGGAATTTCGCCAAAGTGGAACACACTGGCTGCCAGCGCGGCATCGGCCATGCCGGCGGTAAAAACGTCGAGAAAATGTTCGGGGCGCCCCGCGCCGCCGGAGGCGATCAACGGAACGGATATCGTGGTAGCGATTTCCCGGGTAAGATCAAGAGCAAAGCCCGTTTTGGCGCCATCGTGCGCCATTGAAGTGAGCAAAATTTCACCGGCGCCGCGGTCGGCTGCCTCCCTCGCCCAGGCGGGCGCCCGGCGCGGCGTTGCAATGCGCCCGCCGTTCAGATACACGTACCACTGCCCATCGTCGTGCGGACAGGCGTCGATGGCCAGCACAATACATTGGCTTCCGAAGGTCCGGGCGAGTTCATCGATCAGTTCGGGCCGGCGAACGGCAGCCGAATTGATACTTACCTTATCGGCGCCCGCCTGCAGCAGGGCTTCTACCTGGGCGACCGATCCGATGCCGCCGCCCACAGTAAAGGGAATATCCAGCACTTCGGCCACCCGGTGTACCAGCCCGGTAAAGGTAGCGCGGCCTTCATGCGTTGCTGTAATATCGAGTAGCACCAATTCGTCGGCACCCTGCCGGGCATAGTTTTCCGCCAGTTCCACGGGATCGCCGGCATGCCGCAGCTGTTCAAACCGGATACCTTTCACCGTTTGACCGTCTTTGATGTCGAGACAGGGGATGATACGTTTGGCGAGCGACATGCGTGCAGGTTTAGAGGGTTTAGAGGGCTAATGATTACCCACAAAACCGACGTGATAATTCAGATGTCTCCCTTCGGTCGACATGACAAATACCTGAATATGAATTGTTTATCCAGATTTTTCGCTACGCTCGAAATTTACCGGGATACGCTTGGCACATCTAATACAAGGACCAAGAGTGTTTGAGAAAATTTCGAGAAATCTGGGTAATATTTTGAATATCAATAACTTGTCATGTCGAGTACAGCGAGACATCTTGATTAGAAGGCGCGGTTTTGTGGGTAATCATTAGGGTTTAGGGGTTTAGAGGGTTTAGAGCCCGTGTTTCTAAACCCCCTAAACCTTCTAAACCTATCGATTACCCACAAAACCACGCGTTTCCTGTATCGCTGACCTCGGAGAGGTCAAACATTTGTAGATCAATGATTTAAATATTTTATACGACCT
>JAKLJF010001017.1:0-672 GCA_023151335.1 Thermoanaerobaculia bacterium
TCACGTCCTGAAACTCGTCTACCAGGATGTATGGGTAACGGTTCCGGATCTTATGGGCGACATCTTCCTGATTTTCCAGCAGGGATACTGTTCTGGAAATCAGGTCATTGAAATCGAGATACGATTTGTCGATACAGTATTTTTCGTATTCCTGCACCAGCGGAATAGCCAGTTCGTAAAAATTCCGGACGCGCTCGTGCTGGTCCTTCTGCGCATCGGCCAACACCTGCTCCACATTCAGGCGCTCCACTTTGATCAGATCGGTGATGCGCATGACCGTCCGGACAAACTCTTTGACGTGATCCAGATGCCCTTTAAATGCCTCTTGAAATCCGATCGTGCGCGCGGCGGCGCCGTGACCGGGCGATAATCGCCCGCGGATCAGGTTATCCAGGGCAAGGTTGAACAACGCCGAGTTTTCGGCCATCCGCTCGTATGTTTTCGCGTACAACACGCCGCCTTGCCGGAACTGTTCTTCTTTATCCTGCATCGGATAACTCTTGCTGCTCACGTGCTCGATATACAAATTGGCGGCCGGGATATAGAAATCCGGACGAAAGGGGAAGTCTTTGATCTGTATTGTCGGCTCGTACTGATAGGAAATGCTGTGCCGGAACAGATAATCCGCGATAAACTGCTCCGATTTGGAACGCACGCGGGTGCCGTCGAGTG
>JAKLJF010001017.1:679-1806 GCA_023151335.1 Thermoanaerobaculia bacterium
TTGATAGGAAATGCTGTGCCGGAACAGATAATCCGCGATAAACTGCTCCGATTTGGAACGCACGCGGGTGCCGTCGAGTGTGGTGTAAAATTTGCCGTCGCGGTTCAGGTAGCGGATTTGCTGCTCTTTCAAATGGATCTTGTCCACGATGTAATCCAACACGTACCGTTTCAAATCCAGCAGATACCGCGTGTCTTCACATTTCCCGATCAGCAGTTTGTAAAATACTTCGAACGCTGTTTCCGGGGCGATGTACTTTGAAAATTCGTCTTCTTCCCCGCTCTTTTCCTCCCCGACGATCCGGAATTTGTTATCAAACTCATTGACACCGAAATTCCGCAACAGGCTGTACCCGAAACTATGGAACGTGCGCACCGTGAGTCCTTCGATCCACTTGTACTTCCGGGCGTATTCGCGGCGCGCGGTGTCTTTTTCCGATTTCGTTTTCTTTTTGTCGTGCAAAATCGCCTCATATTCCCCTTTTTTATCCGCCGTCAGTATGAGCCGGTCGAGCATCTCATTGGCCGCGTTTTTGGTAAACGTAATGGCCAGTATATCCAGCGGACTCACCCCCTTTTCCTCTATCAGGTAGATGATTTTTTGCAACAAGGTCTTGGTCTTGCCGGAACCGGCGCCGGCAAGGACCAGTAGGCGCTTGTCGTCGCTGACGACGGCCTGGCGTTGTTGTTCGTTGAGAGGGGAGAGGTTGGTCATGGAATGTTAAATGCAATCAGGGTGCTAATGTACGATTTCATGGGAAAATCGTTCATGTGGCCTCTCCTTCTTTCTGGTCATCACTACTTCCCTCAAGCCGCTGTGCAGCTTTGGCTTCCAGCAGTATTTTCATTTGCTGAATGGCAATCGTATTCAGACGGCGAAGCCGTTCAGATTGTGGGAGACCTTCATTAATAAACACAGCATTGAGGTTTTCCAGGTTGGCAAGGCATACCAACTGGGACACATTGGCAAAATCGCGAATGTTGCCTTTTTCATTTGGGTTTTCACTGCGCCATTGTGCAGCGGTTTTGCTGAAAAGCGCCATATTAAGCACATCGGCTTCAGAGGCGTAAATTTGGTTGATCTGGGTTTTCGTCAGACTTTCAGGGATGAGATTTGATTTGATCGCA
>JAKLJF010001017.1:1816-2057 GCA_023151335.1 Thermoanaerobaculia bacterium
TCAGGTTTCGCCGAATATCCCAACCGAGTAGTTTTTGTTCTTCATCTTTCAGGCGTTGAAATTCTTTGATCAGGTAAATTTTGAATTCGGCACTGATCCACATTCCGAATTCAAAGGCAATATCCCGATGGGCATACGTGCCTCCATACCGGCCTGCTGTTGCCCGGAGCCCAATGGCACCGGTCTTTTCCACCCATTCTTTAACACTGATTTTGTAGCTGTTCAGACCTGCCTAACTTTT
>JAKLJF010001018.1 GCA_023151335.1 Thermoanaerobaculia bacterium
ATAGGCTACAAATATTTCGCGGCGCTGCCGCTATACACAGCCGACGCTCGGCGGTACCGAGGCCATGACCTATCCAAAACTCACGTTGTGTTAAAATAAAAATCTGCCATGTTTTTTAAAAAGTGACTTATGATACAGCCTCAACGAAGCCGCGGGGCGCTTTACCGCTCTTTCCACAAAATCCACCCGATCCATATAGCCCAAAGCGGGGCGATAAAGAGATAAAAGTTCAGGCCAAGCCCGGCCAGCGCCTGGGACTGAAAAGCGTATCCCAGCACATCCACCAGGGAGGCTATTCCCAGCACCGTCGTGAGCCAGGAAAGACCGCGATGCGTGGGGCGCAGCAGCCAGCCCGTGCCGAAAAACCAGACGGCGGCCAGCGACATGGTGAGCAGGTTCCAGATGCCGCTCAGCACTTCGTTGTTCAGGTTGGCGAATACTTGGGCGGCAATGGCCTTGTCCGCGTCGGCCCCGGCGGCGAATGCCTGGTATAGCGGCACAGTAGCGCCGGCCAGCATGGCGGCGCCCGTGGCGCCGGTGATGACATAGCCCAGGCCGCACAACGTGAATAACTGGCTGTGCAGGGGCGCCCCGGAGGAAAAGCGCGTATGCAGCGCCAGAATAGCCGGCACTACGGGCAGGTAGTACCCGAAAATATCAAGTATCCAGCCCCAGCGCAGTGTGGCGGAAGGATCGGGTTGAAAAGCGATGGCGCGTTGCGGGTTGAAGGCCGTTTCAAAATCCCGGTTGAAGGCCACAAAAATGAGCGTGATGCTGAAAAGGGCTAAGGGACCGGAGAGCATGGCCAGTAAACCGGCCGTTTTGCCAAAAGAAATGTCGTTTTTCATTGTTGTTCGATTGATGTATGACTATTAGCAAGGTAAATACCTATTTCTTGATGACCGCCGTCTCCAGTTTGGATTGCGTCATCAGGTAAGCATAAATGGCTTGTATCTGGTCGTCGGCCAGGCAGCCGACATTTTTCCAGGGCATAAATTTTGGGTTCAGTTCCTTGCCGAAAGGCGTTATGCCGGTGCGCATGGTTTTCAGGAAGCCGGCGGCGGTCCAGGCCGGGAGGCTGCCGCCGGGGGTGAGATTGGGGCCCATGGGCGCCTCGGGGTTGGGGTCTTTTCCGCCGTTGAGTTGCGCGCCGTGACAGGTGCGGCAGCCCGACAATGTTACCAGGTAGGCGCCGTATTCGGGACTGACCGCCCGTTGGGGCGCGGGAGGCGCCAACCGGGTGTGGTCGATGGTTTCGACGTTCAGGGCATCGCCGAACGCGCCGATCTGGAAAAGGATATCGCACAGGAAGGTCGTTTTGACGGCAGGCCAGTTTTGTTCAACGGTGGGGAGCGTTTTCAGGTAAGCGATAATTTGCGCCGTGTGTTCGTCGCTCATGTATTGAAATTCTTTGGCGGGCATGATAAGCAGTCCCTTGCCGTCTTTGTTCACGCCGTGGCGGATGGCCCGGTCCCAATCGAGGTCGGTATAGGTTTTGGTTGGACCGCCGGGCGTCAGGTTGGGCGCGCAGATCAGACCCAGATCGGACACGTCGAAAAAGCGGGTTCCCGCCATATCCGTCCCATGGCAGCCGGAACAAAGCGCGTCGGCCCATTTTTTGCCTTCGGCGATGGAGGCTGAGTCAGACGGGATGCTAAGGGCGGCGGCCGGCGTCACGTCGTATTTTTTAGCCGTGCGTATTTTGGCCGTTCCGGCGAGATGAAGCGCGATTACCGCGGCAACGAGAAGCAAGGCGAGTAGGGCAAAGGCAGCCCATTTGAGCGCTTTTTTCATAAGTAGACATGTAGTTAACAGGTGTATTCAGGCAATATGCCGATAGTTGAATTACGATGCAAAGTTGCGCCGCCGCCCGGCCATAAGGCTTCTGCAAAAACACGTAAATGCGCTACGCAGGTTTGCGTATTTTATGCCGCTGAACTCAAATTTTTCCCGCGTTTTCGGTCAGCTTTTTTTTCCGATCGGCGCCCAGTTCCCGGTCCACGTCTTCGAATAAAAAATACAGGCGTTCCAGTTCCCCGGGGCTGAACAG
>JAKLJF010001019.1 GCA_023151335.1 Thermoanaerobaculia bacterium
GATGATTCCTTTAATCAACATGCCGTCGGCGATCATCAGCAGTGACAAAGGCACGTAAGCCAGCATGACGCCAAGTACGGGCAACATACCCGAAATAGCGGTCAGGGCCACCCATAGCCCGACATTTTCCACGCCGGCGATCCAGTAGGCCGGTAAAGCAGCCAGCCCTTGCAAGATTCCCAGCAAAGGAATACCGACAGCGTTGGAAAATACCAGGTTGTTCAATTGCCGTTTCAGTTCAAGCGTATTTTCCGAACGCAGGGGCAACCATTTAAAAAATGCAGCCTCCATCTGCCGCCCCTGGGTCAGCATGAAAAACAGGATGAAAGCAGCCAGAACCGCCGTTGTCACGCCGTCGATAGTAGCCGTAACCAGCGCCCGGAGTTGTATGATACCCCAGTTGCTGATATCTTTCAGCATTTCCGGCGTTAATACCGTGATGCTGTATTTTTCCTCCATCTGGTGTATCGCGGTTTCCAGGTTGCGGATCCAATCAGGTGAATGCTGAACCGTTTCGACAACCCTGCCCTGCACTAATTGTACCAAAAATTGCACCGGCACCCAAATCACGGCTAAAGACAGTATCATCAGGGTCAGCGCGGCCAGCACCTTATGCCAATGCCAGTTGTGCGCCAGATAAAACATAGGCTGCCGCAACAAAACATATAAGGTATAAGCGCCTAACAGGGCGGGCAGGAAACGCAGCAAGCCGCTAAATAATACCCATCCCAGCCCAAAAATGAGCAACAACAACAGTATTTGCCTGATCAGCAGGTTTGGTATCCGGTTCATGGCGGAAAAATAAGGCTTCAGCACGGCCCGAAGTATCGTTTCATGCATATTGTCCTACTTTTGCAGCAAAATTTTTTCAGCCTTGACCGTACGCATCATCAACCGTTCCGCCCATCCGCTGCCCAAATATGAAACCACGGGTAGCGCAGGCATGGATTTAAGGGCCAATATCGACAGTCCCGTCACGCTGCAACCCCTTGCCCGCACCCTGATTCCCACGGGTTTGTTTATCGAACTGCCGCATGGATATGAAGCCCAGATCAGGGCCCGCAGCGGCCTGGCCCTCAAACGCGGCCTCACCATGCTCAACTCCCCCGGCACCATCGACAGCGACTACCGCGGCGAGATCAAATGTATCGTCGTCAACCTGTCCGACGAACCGCAAACCATCGAACCCGGCGATCGCATCGCTCAAATGATCATTGCCCGCTACGAACAAATTACCTGGCAGGAAGTGGAATCCCTCGCCGATACCGACCGCAGCGCCGGCGGTTTCGGAAGTACAGGGAAGCAATAGGCTGTTGGCTAACCCTCTAAACCCTCTAAACCCTCTAAACCCTCTAAACCTTCTAAACCCTCTAAACCCTCTAAACCCTCTAAACCCTCTAAACCCTCTAAACCCTCTAAACCTTCTAAACCCTCTAAACCTTTGCGGTGCGACATAAAGGTTTAATGAAGTGGCGCGACACAATGTTTTGAAAAAAGTTCATTGACATACAGTTAAATTGTACAAGTTATCTCTTGAAAACCTAAAATCTGGGATGATTGTGAGGATATTCTGGTCTTTGTCTAAGCAGAGCCATCCGATATCTTTTGGCGAAAACTTACAGAACACGACTGTGGTTTTATGTTTCAGTCCGACGGAAAAGTTCTTCGAGTAGAGGGTGATTGCCCCTGCAGAAGAGACTTTTCTGGGGTAAATGGCCTGTGCGAGTAGTTCGTGGGCTCGTCTTTCGTCGAAGAGCGCTTCGTCAAATTTTCTGGGGTTTTCGTAAAGTTCAGCGAAGAGTTCTTTTCTGGTCACCCTTCCGAGGCGTGTCACCGGATAGATATCTCTTTGACAGCGAGCAGCCTCGTCGAGTCTTTCCTGCATTTGTTCGATATTGGCGCATCCGTATGCTTCGGCCCATCGAGCAGATGTTCTTTGGTTGTTTTCCACGTTCGCATTGTCTGTGGGACGCTTGGGGCGGTTGAGGATGGGCTTTATGCCCCAGGCCGTTAGCCAAAGGGACATGATTGGGATGACATCCCT
>JAKLJF010000101.1:0-283 GCA_023151335.1 Thermoanaerobaculia bacterium
GATGGCAGCAAGTCGGAAAACGACCTGCTGAAAGACAAACCCAAGATCGATTTGCGCCCCTACTGCCCCACCCCGCAACACCAGGGCGCCATCAGTTCCTGCACCGGCTGGGCCGCGGGCTATGGCGCCATGACCATTCTCGAATCCATCCGGCAGCACTGGAACGGCCACGCCGACACGATCACGGCGAGCGCCTACTCTGCCCTGTTCGTGTACAACCAGGTAAAAGCCGGCAGCTGCGACGCCGGCGCCGACATCGGCAAAGCCGCCGCCCTGCTGTGCA
>JAKLJF010000101.1:293-11349 GCA_023151335.1 Thermoanaerobaculia bacterium
ACAAAGGCAACCTGCGCTCCAAAGAATTTGACCGGATCAAAAACAACTGCGACAAACAACCCAACGAAGACGAACTGCGCAAAGCCTCCGCCAACCGCATCAAGGACTTCGTGACGCTGTTCTCGACCGGCGACCCCAGCCGGATCAAAATTGAAAAAACCAAACTCAGCCTCGCCCAGAAAAAGCCCGTCGTGATCGGTATGCTGCTGCGCAACAACTTTCAGCAAATCCGGCGCGGCGAACAATTCTGGCGCCCCGACACAGGCGACACCACCTTCCTCGGTGCGCACGCCATGGTAGTGGTGGGCTACGACGACGGGAAAGAAGCTTTTGAAATCCTGAACAGTTGGGGGCCTTCCTGGGGAAACGGCGGCTTCATCTGGGTAAAATACACCGATTTTGCGCGCTTTTGCTGCTACGGCTTCCAGTTCATCCCCTACGACGACCCCGACCAAAACCGGCCTTATAATGCCCGGATACAACTGCGTACGCCCATTTACAACGCGGATGACAGCTGGAGCTTCGAAGACGAAGAACTCTTGTTCAACGGCAAATACTATGAATTGAAACGAGGCGCCGTCCCGCGCAACTACCTGACGCAACTATTTTTCCCCTACATCACCGAAGACGCCTATCTCTACGCTTTTTCTTACGACGCCAGCCGAAAAATTAAAATCCACTGGCCCCGCGATGGCAACCTCGACGCGCAATTCTCCGGTAAAAACGAAAGCGCCATCATCGCTTTTCCCGAAATAAAACTGGCCGTGCCCGCCGAAAACGGCGCGCTTATCTTTGAGTCCAAAGGCGCCGACCATATCTGCATCCTCGTCGCCCGCCAACCCCTCGAACGCCTCAACAAACAACTGCAGGACCTGCAGAAACTGCCTCCCGGCGATTTCCTGAAAAATCTGTACAGCGCCTTCGGCAACGATCTGGTGCCGCAACGGGAAGTGGAATATATGACGGACATGGCCGGGTTCGCGGCGTTTATGCGGAAGGGGAAGGCGGTGCCGGTGGTGGTAAGGGTAAGGGTGGAGTGAGTTATCTCCCGATCACCGTCATTTTCCGCACTAACCTGCCTACGGGTGTCGTCAGTTCATAATAGAATATGCCGCCACTGCCGAACTCGTTCATATAAATGGCTTCCTCGTGGTAACCCGCCTGGAATGCTCGGGCAATCTTCAACACCTCCCTGCCCTGTGCATCCACGATGCGCAATTGGGCATCGCACGCTTCCGGCAGTTTAAACCCGATAATTGTACCTTCGCTAAAGGGGTTGGGACGGTTTTGATACAATTGTAAACCACTCCCTGTCGGGGCAAACGCAGAAACCATGTTCTCCGAAAACAGCAGTTGTACCTCACCCGGCGCCAAAGCGGCGCTAAAGGCCGCGGGCGTCAAAACTTCCGGCGCCAGTCGCATCACTTCGCTCAGGCGCTTGCCAGGCTTCATCACGGTAAAATGCAAACGGAATACCGATTTTATTTGCGTCAAAGTAACGCCTTCCGCAACTGACCAAACGATACGCAATTCACCATCGGCGGCATGGAAAGCGCCAAAATTGCTTGCCGAATCCAACGGCAAATCCGGAGCAAGCACTTCAACACCCTCAAATCGCAATACTGCCGGATCAAACTGAAGCGCAAACTGGAATGCGGCCATATTGTCGAAAGGCATGGCCGAAAATTCTGCCGCCAGGGTTTTGCCGGATTCAAGCCATTGATCCTGAACCTCCCAAACCAATGGCTCTATCTGTTGTACAGATTTATTCGCGGGGTCAGCCGCATTTACAGTTTCCACAACGTCGCCTACCTTCACGCCATAAAAATCCTGGAAGGGCACATGGTCTGACGCGGCGCTTATATTCCTTGATTCCGGAAATACCGGCAAACTGAACGGTCCGGCCGGGTTGGGGTAAACATAGTCCGTGGGCACGAAGCGCCAGGATTTTGTTTTGTTTAAAACAGAAATGGCCGCCGGATTTCCGAGCAATGCCTGACGGATAACCAAAGCATCCAACGTGGAAACAGAGAAACTTTTATTCACATCCGCGGCTACTAATCTGAAAAAATCGCTGATCGGTAAGATGTTTACCAAATGTTGCTGAATGGCAGAAGCATCTGCCGCATCCACACCATTTAGCAGGTTTATATTTTTCCAGGGCGTTAACGTTACGCTGCTGCCCGCAGGGATATCGAAAGTATATAAGCCAGAGGAAGACGTCGGCCCCGAAGTACCGTTAACATCGCCCGAAAGCGTTACCTGTGCCTGGGAAACGCCTTCAACGCCATCGCCCATCCAATAAAGGTTTCCGCTTATGGTTTTATTACAACCCGGTGGCAACTCCACTTCTATGGCTACCGAATACCGCGCGGTATGTCCGGTTTGCGATTGAGTGACCGTCAGGAATGCCTGGTGATAGCCAGGTTGCTGATACAGGTGTACCGGATGCTGGTCAGCGGAAGTTTCACCGTCGCCGAATTCCCAAAAATAA
This sequence comes from Thermoanaerobaculia bacterium, assembly GCA_023151335.1. Taxonomy (GTDB): domain Bacteria; phylum Bacteroidota; class Bacteroidia; order Chitinophagales; family Saprospiraceae; genus M3007. Next base: position 2,788 of record JAKLJF010000101.1, read on the forward strand.
CTGTCGGCGTACACGCTGTTGTTTTCAAAATGGACCTCGGCGCCCGCACAGCCGGTGGTTTCAGTAAACCCGAAAGAGGCCACCGGCGGCGGCAAACTGGGCAAATCCTTCAGCTCGGGCATGACGACAAAATAAACAGTGTCCTGAAACCCGCCGTAACTCAGAACGGCATAAGTAGTGCCCGGAGCCACACCCAGAAAGCGCGGCGACCCTGTTTGATGGGTTACAATAGCCGGGTCGGCAACTTGGACAGCGATGGACGGACTGAAGTAAAATTCGCCGGAATTGCCATTAGGAAAGGTCGCCCTGAAGCCAGGCAGTACAGTCTGACCGGGAAACAGGTAATGCACGGCAGGAAAAGCTTCGAATGACAGCAATGGCTCGGAACGCAATACCCGTACAGCTACTTTTTCCACAACGCCTATACAGGAATCGTTACGGGTATAATAGGCGAGCAATACAACTTCCTGCGAATCCAGGCTGTTAACCCCGGCGGCGATATCCAGTTGATAAGTTCCGATAAAATTCGCAGGTAAAGTATAGGCTCTGCCCTGAAAATACACATCGGCCCAATTCATCCCTGTTGTATCGAAAACGGCAATCTGCACGGTGAGGGTGCTGTCGACATACGTGACAACCGGGGCTGACGGACTCAGGATACGAATTTTAGCCGTATCCCGCCAGAGAACCGATACGGCGCAAGGCGAGTTGGCCGATTTGGCCGCGACAGTCGGCGGAGGGATGTTGGTTTTAAAGTTTGTCGTAGCCGGTATCGGGCCAAACTTTTTGCTCCCGACGGGGATATTTAGCAATTTAAAGGTAGTATCGATGATCTTTTCACTGGCAAGTTCTTTAATAGCCGGCAAGAGATCGAGTGGCGGCGAATGCACAACTCGGTCTATGGTCGTCACCATGGGATTATAGCGTCCAAGGCTGGAAAACTGGCTTTCAAGGTGTACGACCAGATCACTATCTTCTATAAAAGATTTAACATTCATATAATCCGCCATCCTTTGTAAAAAGAGTAAAATTCGTCTGTTTTTTTTGACCTCTTCATTAATTTCTAATAGATTAGTCCGGAGATAAAGGTCTGTTTCTGTTCTAATTGCTTCTTTCAGGAGTAGGTGTACAAATTCGAGGGTATTTTCCCTATCTTCCAGATAATCCAACGTGCTTTGATCAATTAAACTGGAAGAAGACGATTGTGCCTCTCCTTCGAAATAATCTCCTCCAATCAAATGTGCACGCACATCTGCCAGTGAAAATAACTTTCCTCCGGAAACCTGTAGGTCTTTAACGGCAGGTGTAACTTGATACCCATCTTGTTTTTTTTCTATAAAATTAAACAGTATCCCGTCTTGGTCAACTGAATAATATTGATCAAACGCAATTTCCAGCACCTTGGGCAGATCATCAATAAACCGGTCAATAATATCCGCCAAAATCGACCCCTTATGCGGCGTACCGATCGTGATCACCTTGTTGGCGTATCCTTTTCCATAGTTTTTATACTGCCATTCGGCGGAAGCGCCGTTTCGGTAATAGGCTTCCCGGAAATTCGTCAGCACATTGCGGAACACCGCCCCGCCCATGCTATGCGCCAGATAGTCTACCCTGTTGGCGGCAAAACCTTTTTGCCGCATCTGTTCAATAACGAAGGGGAAACAGGGGTAATATGCGTGCGCATCTTCCGGGATAGATTTGTTGTCATTCAACACCATATTAGACGCGTTAAAATCGAAACTCGCAGTTGGGTTCATACGCACCGGCTGAGTAACAGTCCAAATATCTTCCGTCAAATACTTCGAAAAAATATCCCATGCACTTTCATCGCCTCCAAGCCCGTGTACCATCATCAAAGGGGGCCTCACAATACGGATATCCAGCGTTTTTGTTTCCGAATCGCCGTTCAGGTAGTCCATTTGAATAACAGCCCTGATGATGCGCTCTTTGAGAAAATTGTCGGCAATGCTGCGAGCAAAATCATCCGGCGCTATATACCAAAAAACAGCTTTCCCGTTGGTGGCCGCTGAAACATCGATAAAATTAGTAGCTGTGTTAGCCTCTTCCGAATACTGATCTGTCACCGAGGCAGCCATTACTTTCCCCATAAAGCGTGAATCAAAAGTGTTGGGAAATTCTGGATCGGTAAGTAAAACAGACGCTTGGCTGAGATTGGGGTTACTGACTTCCAGGAAAATGCGGGCGGCCCCATCGGCGGCCACACCATGCAAGGTAACATTTCGGTAACGTTCAGGGTTTCCATAGCTCCAGTCCCACTTCATCTGTACCACACTGGCGTTTACATCGGGCAGAACAGCATGAAATGCTTCCGAAATGGCAACAATATCCGGATCGAAGGCGTCCTGTATCCGCACACGGTAATTGACCGATGCTTCCGGTACCTCGTAGGCAAAGGAACCTGCGAGTGCCTTACCCGTTTCCGTCCATCCTTCGTTTACGCCCATACGAATCCAGGGGCCGCCGTCTTTTGAAATATCTACCCAATACCGGTATTGCCGGAACCGCCCGGTGTAAGGGTATCCCGTTTTTTGCAAAATACGTTGTTCCCATTCTATGGTCTGACTGGAGTGCGCACGGGCGCGGAATAACCCGTCACGGCATCCAGCGCCGTTACACGGTATTGCCCTTGGGGTGCACCGGCCGATACAGGCAGTTGGTATTCAAACTTGCCTGTGCCATCTACCGGAATTTCCACGGCATTGGCGAGTATCGCCTGGTCTCCGGCAACGGTCAATCGTGCCAGACCATTTAAAAAAAAGTCCCGCCCCGATATTGTCTGAGTCGCGCCGGCATTCACCACTGATTGAGCCGGGGAGACGGCAGGGTAGCCGCTCATGCAAAAAACGGAATTGCCGGGCTGAAGGGCATCGAAGGCCACGATCACTTCCTCCACCGCTTCGCAACCCTGCGCGTCAGTTACCGAGACGGTGTAGCGCGCCGGGGTGAGTCCGACAAGCATTGTTGAAGTATTTCCAGTGTTCCAGGCGACATCGTACGGCTGGGCAGCATGATCCACGGTCAGTGTTATGGAACCGTCACTTTGATCACAGCTGGCGTTGGTCACCGAAAAAGTCAGATGGGGTTTCGCCACCTGCTCAATGGAAAAATAGACCACCCCGTATCGCCCCTCGCTATCAGTTGCCGTAAGCGCATAGTTTCCGGCGTTCAAGCCATCGAGGTTTTGGCTGATCTGGCCGTTCGACCAACTGTAAAAATACGGCGGCGTACCGCCCGAAACAACAGCCCCGGCCGTTCCCGTGTTGGGCACACACAATTCGGGAGTTGTATTGACGCTCAATTCAAGGCCACCCAAAACCGCCCAGGCAATGTTGTCGTCGTAGCGGGATTCTTGGGGCGTGGAGTTGACTATTTTTCCGACGAGTATCGTCTCCGAGTCGGCTACCAGCCAATTGAAATGCACGGTTTGTTGCTGACCCGCAGCCAGGGTAAGCACTTTGTTGTAAACAGGAATTGTGTCGCCGCTATCGTTCACGTAGGCCAGTTGATACCGGCCGGTACCCGTCAGATTGCCATTGTTTTCTATAAGCGCCGTCACGGTGAGCGCCTGACCGGTGTAAGGATGATAATTGCCGGGAGAGAAAGCGGCAAAACGAAAATTGGCGGCTTCCCCCACCACCAGCGCGCGCGTTGCCTCGTTATTGGTTTCATTGCTTTCCGTCACTTCGCCATCGTGGTCGATGATCGCGCGGGCAACGTGCACCCCGACCAGATTCGAGGCCCAACTGGTTGGAAACTGCACCGTCCCATGGTCGCCGGAAAGCAAACCTGGCACCCGCGCCGAATCCAGCGGGAAACCGTCTACCAGCAATTTCAACTCCATGGTGTCGGCAGGATTGCTGAAGCCGGTATTTTCATAACTGACCGTGAAAACAATATGCTCGTCTGCATCTGGGTGCAACTCCGACGGGGCGATGAACGAAGACAATATCTGCATATCCGGACGAACAGTCACCTGTACGGTCAGGACATTATCCGTTTCGTCGCTTTCGCCGTATTGGTTGGCCGGATCCACGGTCATACGCACGGTATAAGTACCCACATCGGGAAAAGTAAACGGATCGGCCAGCCCCGCGCCGGCCGGGCAGCCGCAGGTACGACCCAAGTTGCTCACCTCGGCATTGCCCAGGTTTACCCAGCCACTCAGGCCAGGCCCGCTGATTTCAAACTGTACCGGCACCTCGGAGGCGCGATAATACCCTTCGTTGAAAACACCCACGGAAAACCACAGGTTAGGTGTGGTAACGGGCTTTTGCCAAAACATGCAGCTCGTGCAACAAAATGAATCCAGGGAAAAATTCCAGTCGAGGCTGCCTCCGGCTGTATTATTGGATTCATTCAGCTCACTGACCTGCTCATGGGCATCGGCGGTCAGGGTGAACATATTCGTGCCTGCAGGCGGTTTGGGCACAGTAAATGAAACCGGCACGGACTCGTCCGGATCCAGATCGTCGTTTATTGTTAGAAAATAGTCCTCGGAAAATGGGGATCCCGGCCCGGCATGCAGAACACGCAGTTGGATGCTGAAAGGAGCAGTTGCCGGAGCATTGCCCCCGTTTTTCAATACTGCCGTGAGCGTAATATCTCCCGGCGTTTGCGGGTCGGTCGGCTCCACGCCCGCGGACTGACAATTCCCAAATACAAGATCGGCGCCTACCGGACACTCATACACCGAGACAACGCGGGTAAATTCGTTGTTCCCTTCATCATATTCTTCAACAATATCGGGCTCATCGCACCTCAGGATCAGCGTGTAATCGCCCGCCGAAGGGAAAGTATAGGTAAAGGCGTGATAAGTGAAACTGTTGGCGGATATACTGGCAACGGGTTGCGTGTCTTCATGTTGCAACATGCCATTCGACCATACCTCCAGTTTCGCCCCAAAAAAACCGGTGGCGGCGCCACCGTTGTTTTGTATGCGGTAGATAAATGCATGCGTGTTGCACAGGGGGAGATTTGGATTGTACACATTCCATGAAACCGGAACGATATCGGCAATGGCAGAACTCACGTCTACAAAAGTTGTAGACAAATTGTTGAATTCATGACATTCATCGTTCACATCGCCATAATCCGCCTGTGCCTGAACAAAAACAAAACCGGTTGATGAATATTCAATTGCCGGTAAGGGAATCTCGGCAGTAGCGCCCGGTTGCAAGGCGGGCACAGCCAGGAAAAGCATATCTGGAGAGGCGCCCGGGGCCAGTATTTTTAACTGGGTGGCAACGGATGCGCCATCGCCCGTATTGGATACCTGCACGTAACCCTGAACCGACTCGCCGGCATTCAGGGAATGCCGGTCCAATTCCAGGCGGCAGCTCAGGTCGGGTTTCAGACAAGTCGCCGTGGGTAGACTCACGGAAAAACTGGCGGTAAAAGCACCTTCGAGCGAATAATCCGTCACGATGCCACTAATATGATAGTCGCCCGGCAACAGCGGTTGAGGAAAGTTCAATACGAAATACCCGTTATTATCGGTGAATCCGGCAAAAGTTTGTCCTGTTTCCAGCAGTGTGGCCACCACCGATGCGCCCGCGCAGCCGGGATCGGGCAAGGGAACCGCCGTGCCGTCGTACACCGCCGTGCCGGAAAGCGTCAGCGTAGTTTGTGAAACAAAATAAGAAGTTGACGGCGTTACCGCGGCATCCACTATAATGCTTCCGGGAAGGTTGTAATCTCCGTTGACAAAAGGCCGGATGGCCTGGTTATCCAGTTCATTCGGCTCTGCGATCAGGTTGGTGGCGTCAATTTCCACTTTCATGGGATTCCAACCGGGATCAGGCGGGGTTACGATCAGCCAACTCACCGTGGTCGAGCTCTTTGCTGCCAGATTGGGCACTACAATGGGGTCGGATACCACGCCCGAATACATGTTGGTGAGGCGGCAGACGAAATTTTCAGCCGCGAAGTCAGATTCGTTGTGAATAGTGGCGCTAACGAGTATTGTCTCCTGGGGATCGGGGTGGGGATCGGAAAACACTATATCGTTGGCGAATAAAAAAATGTCGGCAGATTTCAGGATGTTCGGGCCGTTTTCCGGATTTGAACTGCCCAAACAACCGGATGGGTCAAAAGCGCGCACCACTGTTTTATAAGTGAGGCTTGAAGGAATGCCTGTCCGGACGGCATAGTAATCCTTGCCGTCGGCAGGATCGCTGTCCGCCGGATCGGTTTCCGTTAACAATATAATCTGGTCGTTGCTGCCGGTGAGTTGGCCATCGCCTTCAAAATCGAGATAAAGACGCGGATAACCCGCCCGGGGCAAATCGCCGTCCGCGTCGAAATACCGCACTTCAAACCGGAAGGTTTGGTAAGGCGAACCGCTAGACGGGTCAACGAAGCGGGTTTCAAAGCCGGGATTGCCGGTAAAAGTAACATACGGCGCATGGTTCAGGGCCAGCACCGTAGCGGTCGCATTCGCCGTACAGTCATTGGCATCCGTCACCACGACGGTGTAAATGCCGGCATCCAGCATTTGCGGATCAGGCGCCGCGGCGCCGTTGCTCCAGGCATAATTATAAGGCGGCGTACCGCCATTGACTATCGACGTAATACCGCCATCGTGACCACATGGCGCGTCGATGGTTTGCAAGGCGATATTCAGGGCTGGCGGTTCGAGGATTTGGATTTCATTGGAGGCAGCTATACAGCCCAGGGCGTCCGTTGCGGTTGCCCGGTACAAGCCCGGCGCCAGGGCAGAAAGCGCAGTGCCGGTCGCGTTGTTGTTCCAAAGGATATCATAAGGCGGCGTACCGCCGGAAGGTGTCGCCGTAGCCGTACCATCGTTGGCGGCATTACAACTGATACCGGACGCATCAACCATCAGCGTCAGCAAAGCCGGCTCCTGCACGGTTACCGGCAAAACCGCATGGCACCCCTTGTCATCAGTCACGGTAGCCTGGTACGATCCGGCAGCAACATTGTTCAGCGAAGCGCCGGTTGCGCCTGTCGACCAGCTGATGTCATAAGGCGGCGTACCGCCGGCTGGCGTAAGGGTTGCGCTGCCGTCGGAACTGCCGAAACAGGCTGCATCCGTTACCGAAACCGCTGCCGTCAGCTCCGGCGGGGCACTCAGGTTTACGCTGCCCGATACGGCGCAACCATGGGCATCCGTCACCGTGGCCCCGGAAGTGCCGGCAGGCAACTGCAGTGCCAACGCGGTCGTTTCGCCATTCGACCACAAAAAGGTGTAAGGCGCAAGGCCGCCCAAAGGATCGATCCGGGCGCTGCCGTCTTCCGAATCGTGGCAGGCTGGGTTTTCCAGCACGGCCGTGGTAGCCGTCAGGTCGGAATCGTAACCCATGATTTCCGATGCGGGTATGGCGCAGCCAGCGGCGTCGGTTACCGTGGCGCCGATAACGCCAACCGGCAGATGAACGGCCGTTTGCGTCGTTTCACCATTCGACCACTGGTAGGTGTACGGCGGTACGCCCGCTTGTGCCATTATCTGGGCAACGCCATTCGATGCAACCGGACACGAGGCCAAGTCGACAACCGTGATACTCGCCCACAAATCGGAGCCGTTGGCAATGGTAAAAACTGCCGTATGGGTGCAACCATCAGACGCGGTAGCAGTGACGGTGTAAACGCCCGGATAAAAATCGCCAACCGCGGCGCCGCTTTGCCCGGTAGACCAGATAAAGCTAAAGGGAGCGGCGCCATTTGACGCCGTGGCAGCAGCTGCGCCGTCATTTGAATTGAAGCAACTGCTCGCTTCGGCGTTCACCTGAACCTGAAGTTCAAGAAATTGCGCCGTAACCGGCGCGGAGTAAGTGGCCGTGAACCCGGTAGTGGCATCGGTAATGGTCAGCGTAACCGTGTAAATGCCCGGCCCGGCATAGACATGGGTAGGCCCGGCTAACGTACTGACGCCGCCGTCGCCGAATTGCCAAAGCCAACTCGTGGCAAATGAACTGGTATTTTGAAAGTTTATTGCTCCGTTTTTACAGGGCACAAGGTGCGGAACAAAGGAGGCTACCGGCGGCAAACCCACGTTAAAAGTATCGGAAGTAACCACGCTCCAGGCGCCGTTGAGGTCTTTAAACTGAAAATGCAGCACATGAGGGGCTTCCGGGACTGCGGAAAAGTCGAGCTCTTCGTCCAGCACCAGCAATTCCACCGGCGTGGAAAGCGTCACCTCGGTGGCGCCGGAAACATTGAAATCCAGCCAGTAACGGTATGCTGCAATCTTGTTATCAGGGTTGGCGGCGCTGAATTTGGTAAACATTTGGCTGACAACCCCGCTCCATTGCCCGGCATCGTCCAGAAAACGCAGGTGCAGCGTGTGCACGCCGTTGGACAGGCCCGTCGTGGGCAAATCTGTCAGCACCGATACTTCCGAGGCCGGACTGACCGGTACTTCCAAGGCCTGCGCCGCGTTGTTGTCGAACCAGTAGCGGTAAGCCGTGATCTGCGCGTTGCCCGCCGGCGGCGGGGGCAGTTTTACAAAGGTTTGGCTCATCACACCGCTCCATTGCCCGGCATCGTCCAGAAAACGCAGGTGCAGCGTGTGCACGCCGT
>JAKLJF010001020.1:0-1200 GCA_023151335.1 Thermoanaerobaculia bacterium
GGTTGCATTCCAGTCGGCGCGCGCATTGCGCAGGTACTGCATGCCTTCGTAATCGACAGTCAGTTTTTGCACGGCTGTTTTCGTTACCAGGTCATAGATGTCGGCGGTGAATTCGCCCGAACCTTCGTGATTGAGGCCTTCGAGCACCGCCCGCATATCGAGTGAACGGTCGTCGTAAAATATCTTGCCGTCGGTGATGGCGTAGCGATCCAGTTTAACGGGGCTGCTCTCTGCGGTTGTGGCAGTAGTTTCCGGTTCCGGTTTAGCAATGTCGTAGTTGGCGCTGCCATCCTGCAGGATGTATACTTTAATGTCCGGTTTATTCAGGAATAGCCCTTTGATCGTGATCTGATCGCCGAAAATGGCCGACCACAGGTCGATGGCCACGTCCAGTTGTTCGCATTGCACCAGTTTGACGCCTTCGAATTGTCCGGTACCGGTAATATCCAGGCCCTGAAGTCCGATAGACAGTTCGGGGAAGTGTCGAAAAATGGAAAGACTGACGTCTTTAAAATCCAGTTTGGCGGTCAGGCTTTCATTGGCGGCTTTTTTTACCTGGGCAATAATTTCATCTTTGAATAAATAAGGCAACGCCATGAGTGCTCCCAGGAACAAAACAATGACGATAGCAATGCCGAATAAAATCTTTTTCATGGTAGTGGTAAGGTATGGATTCCGCAAAAATAGCCAAACGTACGGGCAGTTTCAGCGCGGAGCGATATTATTGTTAAAAACGGTCGTAAAGATGCGCCGCCGATTCCATTTACATAAACGGATGATTTCTACTTTTGGCGCATGAATTATCATGTACATTTTTTAGACCAGCAGAAAACGTTCGATGAGACAATGGATGGGCTGAGCGAAGCGCCCTGGATCGGTTTCGATACGGAATTTGTCGGTGAAAAAACCTTCATACCGGTACTGTGCCTCATCCAGGTAGTCGTCGACCAGCACATTTACCTGATCGACCCGTTAAAAATCAAAAACCTGGATCGATTTCTGGGACTGATTACCGATCCCGCTATTTTAAAAATTACGCATGCCGGCGACAACGACTACCGCCTCCTGAACACCCTTTTTGGCACGGTGCCGCAAAATACCTTCGACACCCAGATCGCGGCGGGTTTTGTCGGTTATAACTATCCCGCCGGGTTCGGTAAAATCGTGGAACGCGAGTTAAACGTTTCGCTGGCTAAAAGC
>JAKLJF010001020.1:1209-2034 GCA_023151335.1 Thermoanaerobaculia bacterium
GGTTTTGTCGGTTATAACTATCCCGCCGGGTTCGGTAAAATCGTGGAACGCGAGTTAAACGTTTCGCTGGCTAAAAGCCACACCGTGGCGGATTGGGAATCACGCCCCCTCGATCCCAAGGCGCTGGACTACGCCGTGGAAGACGTTAAATATCTGCCCGCGCTACACCATAAACTGACCCACAAACTCCGGCGTTTGCAACGCGAATCCTGGGCCAGAGAAGAAAACCGCAAATGGGAGTCGCCGCAGTTTTATCACGTCGACCCTTATAAAGAAGCCCTGGCGAACGATTATATTCACCAACTGGATTTTCGGGAAAAGGTTTTCCTGTTGCGCATTTACCAATGGCGCCGGCAAAAAGCGCTGGAGTACAATATCCCCAAAGAAACGGTTCTGCAAAACCGTCACATCAGCACCGTGTTGCGCGCCACGAAAGATGGGCCGCACGCTTTTCGCTCCAACCGCACCATGCCGGAAGGCGTCTGGCGCAAATACCTGCCGGATTGGCAGGAACTCTGGCAAAACAAAGCGACCGACGCCGAACGCGCCTGGATCAATGCCCTGCCCGCCCCGGCGCCCGACGACCCCGAACACGAATGGTCGATGGAATTGCTGTACCATTTTGTCAAGTTGCAATGCCTCGAAAATGAGATCAGCGCCGCCCTGCTGCTGCCGAAGGGCGATTTTAACAAGCTAAAAGCCGGCGGCAACGATTTTGATGCTTCGCTGCTGAGTGGCTGGCGCGCCGAACTGCTGGGCGAAAACCTGGTACGCTGGCTGCAACAAAGGGAAGTAGTCAAAGTTTCCTGGCAAAATGAAGATTGT
>JAKLJF010001021.1:0-1426 GCA_023151335.1 Thermoanaerobaculia bacterium
GGATGAAATCTACCCGCAGCTGTTCCCGGCCCGCGCGCCGGCTGCTGAAGTGTACCGCCAGATCATCCTCGACCTGGAAACGGCGCTGGCGAAGGTGAGAACTACGGCCCCGCACAAAGGTTATGCCACCAAGGGGGCCGTGAACGCTTTGCTGGCCAAGGTATACGCCACCCAGGAACCGCACGACTGGGCCAAAGTGAATCAATACTGCGACGCCGTCATCGCCGGGGGCTACAGCCTGCTGCCGGTTTATGACAACCTGTGGAACAACCAGCAGGAAAATTCCGCAGAGGCTATTTTTGAGATCAACTACAACGGCGGTATCACCGACGGCAACTGGGGTACCAAAATATTCCGCGGCCTTGATTGGAAAAAATTCAACCTGCCTTCCAACGACCTGGAAAAAGCCTTCGATGCGGAGAACGACGTCATCAGAAAAAACGCTTCTATCATCTATCTCGACGTGAGCGGCAAGTGGTCGGATCCCCACTGGCCGCAAACCAAGTACCCGTTTATCAACAAATGGCGCAATTTTGCCGAAGGCAGCAACCAGAACTATATTTTTATCCGCCTGGCCGATATACTGTTGTTGAAAGCGGAAGCCCTGAATGAACTGGGCGACCCCACCGCCGCCGCCGCGCTGGTCGACCAGATCCGGACGCGCGTCAACCTCCCGAAAACGACGGCTGCCACCCAGGCTGAAATGCGGCTCGCGATCGAAAAGGAACGGCGCCTCGAACTGGCCTTCGAAGGCCACCGCTGGTACGACCTCAAACGTACCGGGCGCGCCATAGACGTGATCAACGCGGCCGTAGACCAGAACGGCGCGCCCCTGGGTTACAACCTCACACCCAACCGGCTGGTATGGCCGATCCCGCAGGCAGAACTGGACAAGAATTCGAAACTGACGCAAAACCCGGGGTACTGAGGTGTCATCTGCGAGGAACGGGCAGGTGACATCTCAACAGGGGGCGTTAAGGTACCGGACGTCTTCAGGGGAGACCTTCCAGGTTTGTCAAACCTGGAAGGTCCGGGCCTCCGGGATAGCCGAACACTTTGCACCGGGAACTGTTAATCCATGTCATCTGCTCTTATTCACAAATGTCACTCCGACCCTCCCTTCTTTATGCAGAAATCAAATATTGTGTTTCTCCTCCTCATACTCATTTCGGCGCTTTACACCACCTGTAAAGATCCCGAACCGGAACTGCCCGACCCGCCGGTAACCTACCCCGTGCAAGTCTGGATCACCTCGGGCGACGCCGTCAATTTGTTGTATTCCAAAACAGTCGATTTTGCCAAACAGCGCGACGACCGCTTCTCCGTGATTCAGATAGACACGGCACAGCAGTTTCAAACCGTGGAGGGTTTCGGCTACACCCTGACGGGCGGCAGCGCCACGCTGATCAATAAAATGAGCGCCACG
>JAKLJF010001021.1:1434-2034 GCA_023151335.1 Thermoanaerobaculia bacterium
ACAGTTTCAAACCGTGGAGGGTTTCGGCTACACCCTGACGGGCGGCAGCGCCACGCTGATCAATAAAATGAGCGCCACGGAACGCAGCGCGCTGCTGATCGAACTGTTCGGAACCGGCGACAAATCCATCGGGGTGAGTTATCTGCGCGTCAGTATCGGCGCGTCCGACCTGGATGCCTCGGTATTCAGTTACAACGACCTGCCCGCCGGACAAACCGACCCCAGCCTGCAATATTTCAGCCTTTCCCGCGATACTGTCGATCTGATTCCCGTTTTAAAGGACATTTTGACAATCAATCCGGATATCAAAATCATGAGCTCGCCCTGGAGCGCGCCGGTATGGATGAAAACCAACGGCAGCAGCGTAGGGGGCAACCTGAAACCGGAGTATTATGGCGCGTACGCCGCCTATTTTGTTAAATACATTCAGGCTATGCAGGCGCACGGCATCCGCATCGATGCCGTGACGCCGCAAAACGAACCGCAGCACGGCGGCAACAATCCCAGTATGGTCATGTCTGCCGCGCAGCAGACCGATTTTATTAAAAACCACCTCGGGCCCGCATTTCAGGCCGCGGGCCTGGATACGAAAATCATCGT
>JAKLJF010001022.1 GCA_023151335.1 Thermoanaerobaculia bacterium
GATCCGGTTTCCCGGCCGGCCCGTAGTTGTTGTCAAAATGAAGATTTTCAACGTATGAGTCAATATCATTTCATCACCCGCTGGCGTGTGGAAGCCACCTGCGAAGAAGTGTACCGCATACTCGAAGATGTGGACAACCTTGTGCGGTGGTGGCCCAGTGTGTATCTCGATGTACGCATAACCCATCCCGGCCAACCCGGCGGTGTGGGCAAGGAAGTTGCCCTGCTCACCAAAGGCTGGTTGCCGTATAAATTGCGCTGGCAGTTCAGGGTGACCCACACCGGCTTCCCCAACGGCTTTACCCTTGAAGCATCGGGCGACTTCGAAGGACGCGGCATCTGGACCTTCCGGCCTGCTGAAAACGGATGTTGCGACATCAGCTACGACTGGAAGATTGCTGCCGAAAAACCGCTGCTGAAATACCTGTCCTGGCTGCTGCGTCCGGTTTTCGCAGCGAATCACCGCTGGGCCATGCGCCAGGGTGAAAAAAGCCTGCGCCTTGAATTGCTCCGCCGCCGCGCAGATACCGAAGCGGAGCGGCACAAAATCCCGCCGCCGCCGAAGCCCGTGTTCATCTGATCTGCTAATCAAATTTTCTTTTTATACAAACCTTGCTCTTCCGCATCATCGGAAAGAGCAGGTCTGCTCCTGCACTGTTAACCATCTAAATTTTTTGACAAATGAAAAACTTCCGATTCTTCGCACTGGCGCTCTGCTGTCTTTTCGCAGCCCGGCTCACTGTTGCCCATGCACAAACGCCGGCCCAAAACAAGGAAACCACGCGCAAAATACTGGCAGCCGTGGATGCCGGCGACCTCGACGCTTTCTCCAGGTACGTCAGCCCGGCGGTGATCGAACACATGCAGTTTCCACCGGACATGCCCCGGGAAGGCAGTGATTTCGAAAAGGTCAAAATGCTCATTGCTGCTTACCACGCCGCGTTCCCCGACAGCAAGACCATACCCATTAATATCATAGCCGAGGGCGATATGGTCATTGTCCATTCCCTCTGGACGGGCACCAACACGGGCCCGTTCATGGGCATGCCGGCCACCAACAAACCCGTCCGTGTCGAACAGGTGGACATCGTCCGCTATGACGCTTCCGGAAAAGGGGTCGAGCATTGGGCCGTCATTGACCAATTGGGCATGATGCAACAACTGGGTATGATCCCAGCCGACGGCAAGTGACCTGAATACCCCAAACGTCCTATTCCACCATTTTTTAACTGTCAAATATTCAACCAATGAAAATGCTCCGTTTTTTTCTGATTTCCTTCTGCATGCTACATTCCGCCGGTATTGTGATGGCCAACAACTACCCCGCGCCGACGGATATCATATCGGCTTACTTTGCCGCCGTGGACGCGGGCAACAGCGAAGAAGTCGCCAAATTCATGGCCGATGATTGCCTCGTTTCCAACCCGCTTGCCCCGCAGCCTATGCCCAAACAAGTTTGGCTCGGTGTATTGCAGGATTTCAAAACGGCCTTCCCTGACCTGAAACACGAGATGGCAGCTTTTACCGAATCGGGCTTCACCGTGGTGGCACGCGGCGTGCTGAAGGGCCAAAACAACGGCCCGCTCATGGGCAACCCACCCACCGGCAACCGGATCAGTTGTGCCTTCAACGCCATTTTTGAACTCGACAAGTCATGGAAAATCAAAGCTGTTTACAGCCAGTTCGACCTGAAAAACTTTGAAGCCCAACTGCGGGCCGGGCTGCCTGACCCACATGCCGCTACCGAGGCCGACATACGGGCCATGCTGGCTGCCGCCGATGCCGGCAATGCGGAAAAATTCATGCACTTCTGGGTGGCCGACGGCGTCAATTATTTCGCCGGCAAACAAACTTCCAATGAAGACATGAAAAAACGCATTATTGCGTTAAAAGCCGCCTTTCCTGATATCAAACGCAACCTCGACGAGGTAGTCGTGAGCGGCAATACCGTGACCGTGCGGGGCTGGGTGACGGGCACGAACACCGGCCCCTTCCAGGGCCAGGCGCCAACAGGAAACGCCGTTAAA
>JAKLJF010001023.1 GCA_023151335.1 Thermoanaerobaculia bacterium
ACGCTTTGATGTTCCAGAATAAGGCGGAACAGTTGGAAAAGCAACAGTTGCTGAATGAGATCGCCCTGCTGAAAACCCAGGTGAATCCGCACTTTCTGTTCAACAGCCTGAGTATTTTATCTTCCCTGGTGCGCGTCAACCCCGATCTGTCGGAACAATTTATCGATCAGTTGTCGCGCTCCTACCGGTATATCCTGGAACAAAAGGAGCAATCTTTAGTTACCTTGCGCACCGAACTGGAGTTTATCCATTCCTACGCCTTCTTGCTGAAAATCCGGTTTGAAAACAAATTCGACCTGCGCTTCGACCTGCCCGGGGAAATACTGGACCAGTACAAAATAGCCCCTTTGACCCTCCAACTCCTGATCGAAAACGCCGTGAAACACAACCGCATGTCCGTCAGGGAACCGCTCATTGTGGAAGTTTCCGTGGAAAATGATCAAACCCTTGTGGTCAAAAACCGCCTGCAAATCCGGCACACGGCCGCTGCATCAACAGGCCTCGGCCTGCAAAATATCATCAACCGCTATGCCCTGCTTACCGGGCGGCCCGTTTGGGCGGGCGAATGCGAGGATATGTTTGTAGTGAAAGTGCCGTTGCTGGCAGAGGAAGCAGCACTCGTTTGACGACTCAAAGCCGTCTGACGCGGCGGCGTCCCAGACCACACTACTGGAAGGTCTAAATTCGCCCGAAGAACTAAATCCGGTAGTGTGGCCCCGGACTCCTGAATACAACCTTGACAACTCATTCAACCTATTCAACTAATTCATTCATACATGGACGCCATCATTATCGAAGACGAGAACCTCACCGCCCAGCGTCTGGAGGGCATGCTGAAAAAATGCGATTCCAGCATTAAGGTACTGGCCATTCTGCCCTCGGTGGCAGAGTCGGTTCAATGGCTGCGCAAAAATGACGCACCGGATATCGTATTTATGGATATTCACCTGGAAGACGACCTCTGTTTCAAAATTTTTGAACTGGCGCCGCTCACCTCGCCGGTCATCTTCACCACGGCCTACGACGAATACATGATCAAGGCTTTCAAGGTCAACAGCATCGATTATTTGCTGAAACCCGTCAACCTGGTGGAACTGATGGCCGCCCTCGACAAATTCAAAGCCCTGCGCGAGCGGTATTCGAAACCCGATTTCGATACCCTGCTTCAATACATCGGCCAGCGCGCGCCGGAGTACAAAACGCGGTTCATGATCACCGTGGGCAACAAGATCCGCAGCATCGAAACGACGGACATCGCCTATTTCTATTCCGATGAAAAAATTACCTTCATGGTCACCCGCGACGGCCAGCATCTGCCCATCGACTTCAGCCTCGACAAACTGACCACCCTGCTCGATCCCAAACAGTTTTTCCGCATCAGCCGGCAGTTTCTGGTAAGCTTTTCCGCTATTCAGGCAGTGTTGACCCATTTTAAAGGCAAACTCAAACTGGAACTCACCCCAAAAGCCCGCCACGACGTGTTCGTGAGCGGCGACCGGATGACGGATTTTAAGGATTGGCTGGGGCGGTGAAGAAAAAGAGAAAAATTCGACAGCAACTCAAAAAATTTTCTGTAAATTTGTTTCAAATCTGCACGCCATGAATGCTGCCGCTCAAAAATTTGCAATCACCGTTCCATCTAATAAAATGGCGGCTTTTTTGGAAATTTTGAAGCAATACGAGTTCGTTCAAGTAGAAAAACTGGATGAAATCATCAACCGTTTTATCCGAAACGCACCGAAAAACGCACCTGTTTCGGACGATGAAATCGCGGAAATCCTGATGGGAATGCGCTACGGCAAATCCTCGCCACAGTCTCGATGAAAGTTGATTTCGACAACAACATCTGGATTAGCTATGCCATCGGGAAACATCTCAGCGACATCCCTCCATTTTGATGCGGGCAGACGTGGAAATGTTCGTTTGCGATGAACTGTTCGCCGACGGAATCACCACCTTCACTTACTGCACCGGCTTCTTATCCTTTCCCCATCCACCTATCTGATTAAAACGCTATCTCAC
>JAKLJF010001024.1 GCA_023151335.1 Thermoanaerobaculia bacterium
GGTTTGGTATAAATGATACCTTTGGAATAGTTGGGCGACTGCCGCAGGGGCACCAGCGGGTCGGTGTACCCCAGAAAGCCGATTTTTACGCCCAGTTTGCTCCAGGTATAATACGGCGGGAAAACCAGTTCGCCTTTTTTGCCGTCGCCGGCATCGTGGTACATGTTGGCGCACACCTTGGGCGCGTCGAGTCCGCCGAGCAGGGTTTGCATGGCTTTTTTGTAATACACCACTTCCCAGTTGCCGGGCAGGTAGAGGTCGTAACCCAGGACGTTTAATATGGGCGAAATGGCCTTGCCGGTGGTTTTTACCGACAGTTCGCTGCCCTGGAACATATCGCCCGTATCGACAATAAAGGTATTCGGGTTCTTTTTCCGCATTTTGTCGAACAGGGTGGCCAATTGGGCGTAGCCGGCCGTTTGGCGGAATACCATTTGTTCGTTTTCCCAGAACAGTTCGTCATGCGGATGGATCTGGCAATGCACATCGGTGGTTTGGAGCAGGGTAAGGGTGCCGGTGAGCGGCTCCAGGGGATCGGCGCCTTCCGTGTTTGATTGCGTAACGGGGGCTAATGATTTTGCCGGCGCCGCCAGCGGGGAAAGGCTTGCGCCCAGTCCGGTGAGCAATGTATTGCGCAGGAATTTACGCCGGTTGGATTTGGATGACATGTATCATTATTATTTTTTGTAAAAAGCCACGATTGGCGCAAAGGGACCGAATTTGTGTTGTTGTTCGGGAAAGGTATCTTTAAACGGCCCAAAGGGATGGTCGAACGGTTTTTTGGAAATATCGGGCCAGTCCTGATCCAGGAACGGGTGTTTGGGTCGCGGTTGGGAGTTGACGAAAGCGGCCACATCCCAGGCTTCCTCATCCGTCAGTTGCGGATTGTCGTGGGAAGCGCCGAAGGGCATGTTGGCCTTTACGTAGCCGGCAAAACGGGAGAGGCGGAAAAGTCCGGCCGCTTCATTGTAGCTATCCTCGCCCCACAGCGGCGGATAATTCCGCGCACTGCCGGGCATGGGCAGGCCTTGTCCGTCGGCCCCATGGCAGGAAGCGCATTTGGCCGCATAAACGGCCTGGCCTTTGGCCGGGTCGGCGGCGCGGTCGGGGAAGGGCACTTCCAGCAGGCCCGTGCCGCGGGGTTTGGCGTCTTTTGGTACGCCCGAGCCGAGGTAGCGGATATAGGCAGCGATTGCACGCATTTCGCGGCTGGCAGTATCGAGCGGCTGCCCGTTCAGGGAGCGCTCGAAACAGTCATTGACGCGTTTGGGAATGGTTTCCAGCGTACCGGAGCGGGCGCGCAGGAGCGGGTAGGTGCTTTGTACGGCAAAGTAATTGTTGCCAAAGGGTTTGGCGCCGGCGTCGAGGTGGCAGCTCTGGCAATTGAGGCCATTGATACTGCCGGGGCGTACCAGGCCTTCGGGGCCGAAATAATCCTGCGTATGGACGATCAGGTCGCGGCCATATTCGATGAGTTTGGCGTCCGGGTCGAGTTGGGCCAGGACGGGATCAGGGGCTACCCAGAACTTGTTTGGGTCGAACACCGGCGTCAGCCGGGCCAGGCGTTCGGCCCGCACTTTCTTTTCGGCGGCCGAATCGAAGTACCAGGCGCTGACGCCGCCGATGACCGTTATCAGCAGTTCCAGCAGCCAGTGCATGCGCCGCAGGGAGCGCACCTGGGGCGCCCATTTTTCCTGTACTCCGGAGCGCTGTTCCAGTTTGAGCCGGTAATTCCGCAAATTGTTGATCACAACGAAAATACCGGCTACCATGGCCAGCAATGCCAGCCAAAAGGCGGAGGTGTGTACAATATCTTTGAACATTTATTTTGAAAAATGAGAAGAATACACAATTGGAATGCAAAGGTAACCGATGGGGCAGGCGTTTGTTCGTGATTTTAGTCACGGTGTAAAAATGACGCCAGATCTGGAAAAAAGCAGATGGCGACATGGCGGTAGTATGGACGAAAAAATAATGTCGTAGGGAGGTTGTCGCTTCCGGAATACAGGTCTAT
>JAKLJF010001025.1 GCA_023151335.1 Thermoanaerobaculia bacterium
CGTCCGAACCCTGCCCGAGGAGTTGTACGCTATTTGGAGCACTTTGCAACGCTTGCGCAGTCCGGCGGCGAAGATGTCGCCCTTTGTGCTGTACGACCGGGAAACCGGGCGCACCAAACTCTACGCGGATCTCGACAAACTGGAAATACTGGTGCCGGATGAAAAGAATCCGGGGATGATGAAGAGCGTGCCTTACACCTATTATTATATATTCAAAAATAACCGATCATGATAACCGACACCTTACCCGAAATAACCCCACTCACCCAACCTGCAGAGCCGCCTTCCTTCATCAACCTGCCCGTCGATGACTGGACCGATGACGAAGTGATCTTTTATTACGATCTCTACCTGGCCACCAGGGCCGTCAGCGAGCTGTCTGCCAAAGAACTGCAAATCACCGTCCGCTATGGCGACATCGCCAAACAACGTCGCGAACAGGCAGAGCAAACCGGCTTCGACGCGGAAGTGGAGGCCATCCGTCGCCAGGTGTCCCTCCAGGTGGAACGCTACGGCATAGCCGCTTTGCTGGAGGAATACCACAAACGTTCGTTTCCCGAGGTGGCCCGGGGGAATACCTCGGAAGAAGTGCGCCTGATCGCGCGCTTCGGTAAGCGCGAAATCGAACTGCGGGCCAGCGATCTGGCCACTGCCTTCGGTGGATTTGGAAACCCCAAAACGCGGGAGTTTACCCGTGCCCTGGATGTCGTGTTGGCCTTGGCCAAAGGAGCGGCAACCCAGCAGCGCAACCGCATCGAACGCTCCAAAGGCCGCAACTGGGCCGGCTACACCAAAGACCTGCGCTGGTCGGCGCTGGTGAATAAAATGCGCACCGAGGACGGCGAAACCCTGTAAAACCACACTGATATGGAAAACATACCCCGTTGGGCCATCGGACTGGCACTTATTCTGGTCGCGGCGGCCGCCGCTTTTACCATCACGGCCAGCCTGCGCCGGCTCAAAAACGAACGCAAGGCCCGGCAACTGCTCGATCAGGGCAAAGTGACAGTGGCATTGTCGCCCGGTGAAATCCAGCAGATCGTTTCTGAGATCAAAAAATCCATCCAACCATGACCCTCGAAATCAACCCGCAAACCCGCCGTATCGGCGCCATCGTGGCCTCGTTGCTGCTTTTAGCCTTGCTCATCACCTGGTTTATCCAGCAAATCCGGGCAACAGCCGCCTACGCCCGTGCTATGAATGGTATTGCCGAGGCCGCCCGGAAAGGCGAAAATGTGACGGTGCAGGTGGCTAATTTCAATTCCAACCCTCAATCCCTGGCTGATGGAAAATCAAAATCTGAATCTACTGACAAGTCCTGATGGAGTGGGGAGGATGCCATGGAAGGCTATCGGCATCTTGTTCTTGTTGCTGTTTTCGGCAATGCTAGTGTTGAATCTATTGTCTATTCGCAGAACCCGGAAGTTGAAGCGACGCATTACCGGATTAACCGCAGATAACGAGATCATGCAGGAATCACTCAATGCCGGACTAACCGAGTTAGATACCTTGAAGCAGAGCGCTCCACCTGACCTTAAATTTGCTCCTTTGCCAGAAGGTTATCGAATGCCTATTTTGAATCCGGGTTTGAAATTCAATATTCAGCCGGAATTTGGGCTGCCGTATCCGGCTTTCAATGCCTGGAATAGTGGTGGAACCTTGCGGGTATTTGCCATGCTCGATCTCTCAGTGCCAGTCTGGACCTTCAAACTGTACAGTACTGGAGACGCTTTGCTAAAAGAATCAAACATCCCAATCGAAGGTGCCGAACCTGACGGGAAGAGAATCGCAACTGAAATTCGTTCCTTGCTTGAAGGAAGTATCGATGTAAATAGTGCGTAACAAACCCCTTAAATCATGGCTATAGAATCTGGATATTGTAAAACACTGCATGAATGGCTGGAAAGCAATCCCATACGATTGAAAGTTGTTGCCGGCAGGGTAAGAAAGAAAGAATTGGCATATGCACTGAATACGACGCCGACGAGTTTGCGCTATCGTATTGGTGTGCT
>JAKLJF010001026.1 GCA_023151335.1 Thermoanaerobaculia bacterium
AGATGACTTTTATCATCTGCCGGGCTACAGTTAAATTCGATCTTTATGCCCTGAAAAGTAAGAGGATCATTTGAAACTGTATTTTTAGATCAATTTATCACCTATGTCATCCCCTGTTGTCGCTCAATTGCGCGGCGCTTCCAAGGAATACAAAACCGGCGATCAGGTCATCACAGCTTTGTATCCAACTGATTTTGAGTTGCGCCAGGGCGAGCTGACCCTGATCATCGGCCCCTCGGGCAGCGGGAAAACGACCCTACTCTCCCTGCTCGGCTGTGTTATTTATCCCACGGCTGGCGAAGTGATCGTACAGGGCGAATCGATCAGCCGGCTCAGCGAGCGGCAACTGGCCCGCCTGCGGCTGAACAGTATCGGCTTCGTGTTTCAGAGTTTCAACCTCATTCAGCCGCTCACGGCAGAAGAAAACGTTATGCTCCCCTTACAGTTGCAAGGCATGGGCAGAGCCGAGGCGCGCCGGCGCGCCCACGAGGCTATTGAAAAGGTAGGCATGAGTGACCGCCGCCGCCAGTTGCCCAAAAACCTGTCGGGCGGCCAGCAGCAGCGTATCGCCATTGCGCGGGCGTTGGTTGCCAACCCGCCCATGATGTTGTGCGACGAGCCCACCGCTTCGCTCGACCCCCATTCGGTGGGCATTGTGATGGAAGAACTGAAAATGTTGGCCGGCCACGGTATCGCGCTGGCAGTTGTCACGCACGACATCCGGTTGCGGCCCTTTGCCGATCGCATCGTTTACGTGAACGACGGGCGCGCTTCGGATGTGCCGGCCGGCGATGAATTCCATTAATATTAAAGCGACAGCCATGAAATACTGCATTTTCATTTTTTTCACCCTCTTGCTGATGAATGCCTGCGGTGGAAACGACAAACCTGCCGGTACAGCGCCCGTGCCGTTTGAAGGCGCGCCGGTGAACGCGCCGCAGGTAGTTGGCATCGGCCGGGTGGAACCCGAGGAGGATATTATCAAACTGGCTACCCAGGATGGCGGTGTGGTGCGGCGCCTGCTCATCCGTGAGGGCGACCGGGTGAAAGCCGGCGCCATCGTGCTGGAACTCGAAAAAAGTGTGGCCGAGGCCCGGCTCCCGCAAATTCGCGCCCGTTCCGCTACACAGCAGGCCCAGGTTGCCGCCGACGAAAAAGCCGTGGCCGAAGCAGAAACCCGGCTTGCCAACCTGCATAAAAACCTGACCCGCATCCAGGACCTGTTCAATAAAAACGTCGAAACCGCGCAAAACCGCGATAACGCCCAATTTGAAGTTCAAAACCAGCAAGCCGCGGTGGAGCGGCTCCGGGCTTCCGCCCAGGTGAGCCGCAGCCGGCTGGAAGAATTTAAAAACGAACTCGCCGTCGCCGAACGCGAACTCGCGCTGAAGACGGTAAAAGCCCCCGTTGCCGGACGAATCCTCAGCGTTTCCACCCAGGCGGGCAACGCCCTGCCGCCTCAAAACGCTTTCGCCGAGCTGGCCCCGGATGGCCGCACCATCGTGCGTTGCGAAGTAGATGAACTGCTCGCCGACCGGGTATTGCCCGGTCAAAAGGCCGTCATTCGCGCCATGGGCTCTGGAGATACGCTGGCAGCCGGCGAAGTTATTTATGCCGCGCCGCTGCTGAAAAAGAAATCCCTTTTTGCCGAAACGCCCGGCGAAAAGGAAGACCGCCGGGTGCGGGAAGTAAAAATTTTGCTCCATGACCCTGAAAATCTGTTGTTCAATGCGCGGGTGGAATGTGTGATCCAACTTTAACCGAAAAACAAACAACATGCTGCATACAGCCCTTCGATTCATCCGCTACGACAAAGCCAAAAGCATCGGCGTGGTGATCGGTATCGTGATCAGCACTTTTCTGATCGGTCAGCAGTTCGGTATTGCCACCTTCCTCATGGGCCTGATGTCGACCCTGGTGGACAACTCCAACGGCGATATCTGGGTGGTAGACGCCAAAACCCGCGACGCCAACACGCTTGGAAAACTCGACGTGCGCA
>JAKLJF010001027.1 GCA_023151335.1 Thermoanaerobaculia bacterium
ACCCAGGCAGGTGTTTGTTCGCTTTGGGAAATGGCGTTTGGACCAACGGATTCCAATCGTGCGGCTGCTTCCGCTGCCGAAAGGCCGTGCGTGGTATCGGCGCCCAGTTGAGTGAGCAATTTATCGGCCTCCAATGCCCATGTCTGGTTGGCCGACCCATTGATGGTGCCGTTTTGATTTTTATTGACCATGCTGAATAGTAGTTTGGTAATACGCTGACATGACCGTCGCGAGCATACCTGCAACGTCGATGCGGTTGGAGGGGTGTTGAATCGTATTGCAACTGATGACCTCGGCGGCCCCGGCGGCAACTAAATCCTCATAAGCATTGCCCGCAAAAACCGGGTGCACGCCGATACAAACCGGGGCAGCCATGCCGGCGACCCGAAGGTGTCCTACGGTTTCTATCATGGTGTGGGCGGTCGAAATGATGTCATCCACCAACACTGGAATACGTCCCTGGTATGCCGCAACAACAGGCGTTGAGACCTCAACGTCATTGTCGCTATGACGGACCTTTTTGAGCACAAGATAAGGCGCATCCGCTTTTGCAGCTACTTCGGATACCCATTGCTCGCTTTCACTATCGGGCCCTATGATGATCGGGTTGGCGACGTATTGTCGAATCCAGTCGGACAATAAAGGCGCTGCATGGATGACTTTGCAGGGGATGGTATAGAGTTCCGCCATAGAACCGTGCCGGTGCAGGTGTGGGTCGATGGTGATTAGCCTGTCCACAAAAGAGGAGAGCAGCACGGCAAAATAATTGCTGGTAACTGCTTCTCCCGGGTTGAACAATTTATCCTGGCGCATATAGGCAAGATAAGGGGCAACCAACGTGACCGATTGCGCCCCGCTTTCCTTCAAGAGTCTTGCCAGGTAGTAAAGGGGCAAAATTTTGTCGTCGGGTTGAAACAAGGTGCATACGATCACCGCATGTTGCCTCTCGACTTCGCAAAGTAGCCGGACATAACTTTCCCCGTCAGGGAAACGACGAAGTGTTGATTCACCCGTTTCCACGCCTAAATGGTGGGCTATGCCGCGCGCCAGGAGTGTATTTCCCGGTAATGCAAATATTTTCATGATTGAACTTGTATTATCAGTTTGCCGCATAGAGGTTGAGTAACGCTGCCCGCAGCCCTGGAAGACTGTTGGGCAGCATTACGAAAGATTAGAAACCAATGACCGCTTCGATCACGAAGCCGCTGAATTTACCTTCGTTCCGATAGTCCGTCGTCGGAAAATCTTTGAAGTTCTGGACAACATACTCACCCTTCAGCAGCAGGTTTTGTGTCGGGAACCAACCGGCGGCAAAAGCCAGGCGGTCGATAGACACTTCCTGTTGATTGCCATTGGCATCCACTACGCCGCGGGGTTCGCCCGTAACGCCGGTATAGCGGGCGCCCACATACATTTGTTCACGGGGGAGGAACCGATAGACGCCCTCAAGCGAATACTGCGTGAAATTGCGTTTTTCCCACACTTTTCGGTCTGTCGGTCCGCTCACATCGGCATATACGCTGCCTTGGAGGATTTCATAAGAGCCGAACAATTCCAGGCCTTTCCATTTCATAAACGGGTTGACCATAATAGCCGTGATGCGGTTGGACATGCTTGGGTCGAAACGGCCGGAAATAGCTTGGGCTGCCGTGGTAGTAGCGGTGCCGTTAGGGGCCGCCGCCGAGGCAGCTTGCAGAGCAGGTTCCATAACCAGGAAATAGTGCGAACCGGTGCGGTCGCCTGCGTACAGCGTGTTTCGGGCAATGTTGTTATTGTTGTAGATAGAAGCCGACAGGCGGAAACGAAGGTCGTTGAAGGATTTGTCGTAGGCCACTTTTGCAAAAACCGACGGATTTTTTTTCGTAGGCACCACACCTGAAGAGTTGTTCGCTTCGGCATAGTTTTCCACGTTACCGTTGATGAAACCGGAGCTCATACCGACCATACCCATCACGCCGTCAACCGGGAAGATATATACTTCGCCTCCAAT
>JAKLJF010001028.1 GCA_023151335.1 Thermoanaerobaculia bacterium
TTCATGTAGTGCAGGGTGCCGGCCGCGGTTTTGGCGTGCACGGGAGCAAAGCAGAAGTTTTTGACATGGTTGGGCCCGCCGGTTTCGTCGAGCAGGATGTTCCAATCGGTCCAGGCCACGGCGCCGTTGTTGAAGTCGTGGATCATGTTTTCGCCGTATTGTTCGCCCCATTGCCACTGGTCGAAGGTTTCCCAACTGAAGGGGTAGTTGCAGGCCTCCGTGAGCATCAGGTTTTTACCAGGGAAGGCCTCGGCCACGCGTTTGACATTTTCGTATTGCCGGCCGCCGTTCCAGATCTCGTACCAGTGGAAGCCGATGCCCCAGATGTATGCGGCGGCTTTTTTGTCGCTCAGCAGGGTGTTGGCGCGTTGGTAGAGCAGGTCGCGGTTGTGATCCCAGGCGATGAGTTTTTTGTGTCCCAGTTTATTCCGTTTCAGCGTCGGCCCGAGGTGGTTTTTGATAAAATCGGTCTCTTCCTGGGCAGTATAGAGGCAGGATTCCCAGGTTTGTTTGGCCATGGGCTCGTTTTGTACGGAAAGCCCCCACACCGGTACGCCCAGTTTTTCATAAGCCAGGATAAATTTCACATAGTAATTGGCCCATGCATCATAAAACTCCGGCTTGAGTTTGCCGCCTTGCAGCATGTTGTTGTTGTCCTTCATCCAGGCCGGCGGGCTCCAGGGACTGACGAACAGATCCAGCCGGCCGCCGGCCGCGGTGATAGCTTTTTTGATAAAGGGTATCTTGTATTTTTCGTCGTGCGCTATGTTGAAGGAACTCAGCGCTTTATCGCCGTCCTTCACATAGGTGTACATATCGCTCGAAAAATCGCAGCTGTTGATATTGGTGCGGGCCAGGGTGTAGCCGATGCCTTTTTCGCGGTCGAAGTAGGCTTGCAGGAGTTCGGTTTGCCGCGCCGGCGGCAGTTTGGCAAAAGTTTCGGCTGCCGCGTCGGTGAGGGCGCCGCCGATACCTGTGAGGGTTTGAAAGGTGTGTGTGGGGTCAACAAAAACGCAGGCCTGGTTTTCAAAAGGCTGGCCGAAAGGGGCGAACGTAAGCGTTTCTGTTTGGGATAAACGGTGCGGCGTGTTTTCTGCAGTAGTGTAAACAGTAACATTGGCGCCGTGTGAAAAAAAGCCGGGCTCGGAGGACATCGATGGGTTGTTTGTGTTTTTATTTATTTTTATAGTAAAAGCAATAAAAATAAAACTTCCGGACAATAGTGTTAAAAACAGAAAAATGTTTTTCATGTACAGCAGGATTTTATATAAATGATTTGCGCAAATCTAATAAAATCTTCACGTAATCCGGTGTGGAATTTTACACAGAATCTCGCAGAAAATCAGATGATTTCACACAGAAAAGTGCTGTTTGAAATCAGTATTTTTTATCTGCGAACATCTGTGTGAAACGACACTGCGCAATACAAGGATGGCCCTGTCTTTTTTATAAAATGAACACGGCAGAAATCCCACCCAGCCACGTCCTTCCCGCCCCCGGTTCGAAATACCGCCCTGCCGCGGCATTCGGGCGAACATTGTTGAAATACCGCGTATCGCCCAGGTTGTCGATGCCCGCGAACAGTTCCAGCGACAAAGGCCCGAAGCCCCGCCGCCACCCGATGCGCGATTTTAGCCAGCACACCGGGTCTGTGTTCGTGGTATTGGCGTCGTCGGCAAACAATTCGCCGGTGAAACGTGCGGTGGCAATGGCAAACAAACCTCCCTTATGATTCCAGCGCAATTCCACCTGCCCGTGGTGGCGAGGCAAAACGGGCAGGCGGTTTCCGCCAAAATCCCCGGCAGGGGTGATATAAGTGTCAAAATAATAATCGGAAAAATTATATGCGGCCAGCAATGCCAGTCCCGATACCGGGAACCACTGTGCCGAGGCTTCCATACCCTGCCGGACGGCCGCGCCCGCGTTGCGGTAGTAGGTCCTGCCTGGTTGCCCCGGTATTTCATAAGGTGTCAGCTCTTGGCGGGT
>JAKLJF010001029.1 GCA_023151335.1 Thermoanaerobaculia bacterium
ACCGCTACGATCGACGAAGGCTGGAATACGTATTCCCAGTTTCTGGAGAGCGAAGACGGGCCGGTACCCACATCGTTTACTTTTGAAGAAGGCGCCCATTTCAAACTGTTGGGCAAAGCCAAGGAAAGCGGCGAGAAATTCACCAAGTACGACAACGTATTTGGTATGAATCTCACCAAATTCAAGCACAAAGCCGTTTTTACGCAGCGGGTGGAGGTGAAAGACTTTTCCAAACCCATCAGCGGTTATCTGACCTATATGGTGTGCAACGACGAAATGTGTTTGCCGCCCAAGGATGTAGACTTTTCCTTTCAGGTAAGCGCCCCCGGAACTGCACCCAAACCGGAAGATAAAACCAACGTGGCTCCCCCGCAAAAAAGTGGCGACAGCGGCGCGACGCCGGAAAGCGGCACTGTTGTGCTTCCTGTGCCCGGAGCGCCAGTTCAACCCGAAACAGGCATCGCCCAAACGCCCGGCCAACCGGAAAAACCCAGCGACCCTAATTTTCAGGGCTTTTTTGACAGTAAACGCGAAATAAACGCCGCCAAATTTGTAAACAGCTGTACCCATACGGAAAAAGAAGGCAGTTCGTTATGGTGGGTATTTATCGCCGGTTTTCTCGGCGGCCTGATCGCCCTGCTCACGCCCTGCGTATTCCCGATGATCCCGCTCACGGTGAGTTTTTTCACCAAGCGCTCTAAAGACCGCAAGACCGGACTGCGCAACGCGTTGTGGTACAGTTCCAGCATCGTGATCATTTACGTCGGCATTGGTATTTTGCTCACTTCCATTTTCGGCCCCTCGATCCTGAACCAGATGAGTACGGACATGTACTTCAATCTGCTGTTTTTCGTGGTGTTCGTCGTTTTCGCGCTGTCGTTTTTTGGCTTGTTCGAGATCACACTGCCTTCTTCCTGGGTGAATAAAAGCGACCAGATGGCCGACAAAGGCGGCATGCTCGGCATTTTCTTTATGGCTTTTACGCTGGCCCTGGTATCGTTCTCCTGCACGGGCCCTATCGTGGGCACGTTGCTGGTGGAAACAGCCAAAAGTAATGCAGGTACATCTTTGATGGGCATCATCCCGGCGCGCCCCCTGGTGGGCATGACCGGATTCGGCCTGGCCCTGGCCCTGCCGTTCGGACTCTTCGCCATGTTCCCCGGCTGGCTGCAAAGCCTGCCCAAATCGGGCAACTGGATGGACAATGTAAAAGTGACGCTCGGCTTTGTGGAACTTGCCCTGGCGCTCAAATTCCTGAGCACCGCCGATATGGTTCGTCACTGGGGCTTCCTGAAATTTGAACTTTTCCTTGCACTGTGGTTCCTGTGCGCACTGCTCCTGGGGCTGTACCAATTCGGACTGCTGCCCAAACTCAAAGGCGCTCACGGCCGGCCCGGCGTATCGCGGGTAGTGGTCGGCGGGCTGTCGCTGCTGTTTGCCGTGTACCTGGGCAACGGCCTGCTGAATTACAAATCACTAACGCTGCTGAGCGGTATTGCACCGCCGGTACACTATAATTTCTTCCGGCCGATGGATTGCCCGCACGGACTGGATTGCTACCACGACTTTGATGAGGCACTCAAAGTAGCCCAACTGGAAAACAAACCGTTGTTCGTCGATTTTACCGGCTACGGCTGCGTCAACTGCCGGAAAATGGAAGAAACCGTGTGGACCAAACCGGAAATCCTGCAACACCTGAAAAATAACTACGTGGTGGTTTCCCTTTACGTCGACGATCAGGCGCGCCTGTTCCCCGATAGCAAATTCAAGTACCTGCTCGACCCGCACACCAACGAAAAAATGCGCACCGTGGGCGACAAATGGAGCAGCTTCCAGGTCAACAATTTCGCCCGCAACTCCCAGCCCTGGTACGTGCTCATGCACAACGATGGCAAAACCCTGCTCAATCAACCCGTCGGCTACACCCCCGACGTAGCCGAATACAAAGCCTTTCTCGATTGCGGATTCGACGCGTTTGCGCAAAT
>JAKLJF010000102.1:0-4471 GCA_023151335.1 Thermoanaerobaculia bacterium
GGCTGCCGGGAGAGAGCCGGCGAGTATTTCGGCCAGGCCGTCGTCGACGTTCGACTTGCGCCGGGCAAAAAACAGGTTGTTGAGCAATTGCAGCGATTGGGTCAGGTGGGCTAAGTGCAGGCAGCGGATCGATTCGGCGAGGCGCTCGTGGCCATGGTGGTTTTGCAGGTCGGTATCGAGCAGGTGCTGTTCGGATTCCGTGAGGAAACGTTCGTACCAGTACGCGGCATCGCGCGTGGCGTGCCGCGCTTGTCCGGCGCGGAGTTTTTCGAGCACGGGCGCTGCCCGGTGCGGTAGCCCGCGCCGGCGAAAAAACGCGGCCAGTCGGAGCGGCTCCGGCGTTTCGAAACCGGCGACGGTCGAGAAAGCCGCGTATTGCTTGGCCAAATGGTGGAGTTTGCTCATCACCACGTCCAGTTTACCCTTTACATACGATTTTCCGGGGAATACCCGCACGTACATCCGTTTCGCCTCCAGGCCGGCGTGTTGGAAGCCTGGCGCGTAGGGGCGCAGGCATTCCCAAAGGGCAATGCAGTCGCGCGAATAGGGCCCGTTGTTGAAAAAAGGCGAGTGTACGAAGCGGTGAAATTCCGCCAGTTCGTCCGGGGTAAGTACGGAAAGCGTTTCGAGCAGGGAAGATTGGCGCATAGTGGCGATGCCGACTCCTGATGACAAGTGGCCTGTTGCCCGCTTAGTTCTCTGTTTTTTTTAAAAGTACCCCGATACCTTCAAATGAATTCCAAACAAGGGGCCGGAATTTTATAAAAAATCCTTTTTCGTGAAGCCTTGTGTTTAAGATATAAGTATTTGATAATCAATTTTATAAAACAAAACATTGCGCATTGTGCCCGCCCTGATCCCCTTGCCCGGCATATAAAAAAGCCTGAAAAATGAAATTGTCCGGCCGCCGCCGGGGCGCCCACATTTGTCCCATCAGCCGGTTGAAATCCCGGCCATTATTAAAAAACTAAACCTTCAGTATTATGAAAAAGTCACTCGTTTTTTTATCGTTTTTCGCTGCTGCGCAAGTCAGCCTGATTGCCCAGCAACCCTCATTCACCCGGCCGGCAAACATCAATGACGTACCGGTGTACCGCCTCCAGGTGGCGTTTACCACTGCCAACACCAACAACGATGCCGGCACGGACAGCAAGGTGTATGTGCAACTGAACTCCACTATGCGTGCCTATTACCTCGACCTCGGCATCGACGACCGCGAACGCAACCAAATCAACGTGTACGACGTCGTGGAACCTTCCGTCCGGTTCATCCGCGACATCCAGCACCTGAACATCACCAAAGTGGGCAACGACGGCTGGGCCATCACCAAAGTGGAACTGCGCGTCAACGGACACAAAATTTTTGAAAAAACGTACTCCGCCACCTCCCCCCACATCATCGACGGCAACGAAGGCCATCAGCCGGTGCTGAATTTCACCTCCTCCCAATTGCGCAACGGCGGTCTGTGGACCTACGCCAAAGTGCCGAATATCCATGTTCCCCCGCTCCTGATCAGCAAGGCCGACCTGATGAAAATGGTGGAAGGATTCGTGGGCAACTACATCCGCTACATCCCTAACGAAACGGTCAACTGGGGCGATAGAGACGGCGTGAACACCCTCTTCGGTCCCGCCGTGGAAGCGAGCTTCCGCAACCGGCAAACCCTGACTTTCGACCTCGACCTGCAAGTAGCCCGCACAGGCCCGAACCCCGAACTCGACATCGATTTCGACCTTGTGGTTTCCTGTACAAACGGAAGGGTGCTGATCAGCGTAGAGAATGCCAGGGCAAATATCAATTTCCTGAGCACCACGAAGTTCAATGTCGCCAAAATGAAACTCGACCTGAGCAACTACCTCAACCGCAGTTTCAACGTACCGGTATGCAATGCGCACTTCAGAACGGACGGAAGCTTAAGTTTCCTGTAACCGGATTCGATTCACCGCGGAGGCAGGAAGACATGGTTTTAACAACCGGTCTTCTTGTCTCCGCCTTTTTGCCGCGAACAAAAATTGAACGGATTCCAAAATAAAAAACCGGTGCAGGGTACCTCCCGCCGGTTCGCCGAACCAAAAGACACAACCACACCTTAAATTCAGTTTTTCCAAACCTGTCCAGCCATGAAAAAATTCACTTGTCTTACCGCGTTGCTCTTTGCCGCTTTGCCCTTGTTTTGCCAAAGCACGATTATTGGAAAACCCGTCGTTCTGCCCGATCTCGTTTGTTATATCAGCCGCTCCGGCAACAACGTAGTCGTTAAGGTCATCAACGCTCCCCACGACACCAGGGGTTGCGGGCGTTCGACCGCTTCCGTGACCATCGGCAGCGCCACCCAGAACGTAGCGGTGCCGGAACTGGGCCCCGAAGGGGAGTTTGAAAAAATCTTCCCCATCCCCCCGGCGTTGTTGGCCGGCCCAATTAAAGTGACGGTAAAAGTGGATGCTCTTCGCAAAATCAACGAATCGAACGAGAACAACAACTCGTGCAGCGAAACGCTGAACCAGCCTGACCTGGAGCCCGTGCTGATACCCGGCTATGCGATACTCGCGGTCCGCACGGATGCGCAGTACCTGTACTTCTCCGTCAAAAACACTGGCGACGGCAACGCGGCGGCATCCATTACGCGCTTTACCTATCACCTGGCAAACGACCAAAAACAAGTCATCCAGATTCCCACGCCGCCCATCCAGGCCGGCAAAACCATTGAACTCAAAGTATCGCCCAACACTTGCTCCAGCCGGCCGCCCAGCGGCGACTGCTACTGGGATGTGCAATTAGATACCGGGAAAACGGTGAAAGAATCGGACGAGGGAAATAATGCCGCTTCCGGCGGTACGCAAGGATGAAAAAACAATTACCCCGAAAACCGGGCGGAAGCCGAAAAGCCCGTAAAAGAGTAGGCAAAAACCCGGCATTAAATTCTTTTCAAAAATGAAAAACATGAAAATTTTCAAAAGTGCCACCCTGTGCGTACTCCTCGCCTTGTGCTTTTCCGGCCTCGACGCTCAAAACGTGATCAAACAGTCCAAACTCAGCGCCACCACCATCGGAACCAAACAGGTTTACAAGGTAAGCGCCACGCAGTTGAAAAACGGGACGAATGTAGTAAAAATGGATTCCGGCGACAGGTTCGAACTTGTGCTGCGCAAAGGCACGATTACCAGCATGAAGCGCATCGACCGGGGCGGCATCACGGTCAATATCCCGATGTCGACCGCAGGCCCGGCCATCGACGGCAACGGCTATTCCTGCAACGGCATTTTTTGCAGGTGCGAAGGTGACCTGGATTGCAACGACATGTTCTCCGGCGACGATTGCGGTTGTTGCACCGGCATTTGCGTCGAAACGTTGAGTGGAGAAAGTTACTGCATTTGTTTTCAATAAAAACAGCGTCAAAAACATTCCGCGCCATGCGACACACCCTCACCATCCTTGCCTTGCTGTGCGGTGCGGCCGCCCTGCCGCAGAACGCCGGGGCGCATGTGGTGCAGAAAATTTACATGCTGACCTTCGGCGGCGACTGGCGCATCAGCCGCAACGTCATGCTCCGCTTCGGCATTCGCCAAAACCGCGATTTCGACAACGGCACCTTTCTCCTCCAACCGCTCATCAATGTCAACTGCCTGATGCGCTAGTCCGCTAAAAACAAAACTCATGCATACCTTCCAAACCATGCGACTCCTGCTGCCGGCCCTGGCCCTTTGCGCCCTGGCACAAACGGCCGCCGCCCAAACCCAAACGGTTTGCTCCATCACCAACCTTTCGCCCGGCTGGGTGGTCATCGACCAACGGCAGTGCCTCTGCTGCGGTGCTACGGGCGCCACCCGCCGCACGCAGTACACCATCCGAAACATCAGCAGCCTGGCTACCGGCGCTACCGTGCAGGTATGCTCCCTGAACAACCTGCCCCCCGGCTGGGTCGTCATCGACCTGACCAATTGCCTGTGCTGCGGCGCCGAAGGCGCGACGCGAAAGACCAAATGGACGATCAAAAACATCGGCGGCCTGGCCACCGGCGCCACGGCGCAGGTGTGCGCGCTGAACAACCTGCCCGCCGGCTGGGTGATCATCGACCTGACCAATTGCCTGTGCTGCGGCGCCGAAGGTGCACCGCGACGAACCAAATGGACGATCAAAAAGATCAGCGGCCTGCCCGCCGGAACCAGGGTCCAGGTTTGCTCGCTGGAAAACATCCCCAGCGGCTGGGCCACCATCAGCCAGCAACAATGCCTGTGCTGCGGTGCCGAAGGCTCCACCCGCACCCGGTGGACGATCAAAAAACTCTGATAGCCCTGCCCGCTTATCCCGGAAAACTGCTTCGCTCTTTTGTCTCAAAACTAAATTTTACCCTTATGAAAATGTTTCGCAGTATGCCATTAAGCTGGAGCCCCGGACTGGCGCTTTGTTGCCTGTTTCAACTCACGGCAAACCCGGTTTTTTCCCAGCAGCCGCCCTCTGGATCAGAAGTATT
>JAKLJF010000102.1:4481-11317 GCA_023151335.1 Thermoanaerobaculia bacterium
GTATTTTTTCAAAACAAATATTCCAAGGGCGTGATGGATGTTCGGGGCGGTAGCTCGGAGCCTGGCACACAGATTTGGCAGTTTAAACTCAATTACACCATAGCCCAAATATTCTTCCTTAGTCTGCATGTCGATGGCACGTACAGTATCATATCCAGAGTGCCCGAAGCTGCTCATCTCCTGCTTTCCTTGAAATACAACCCGCCAACCAAAACCATCGAAGCGCCTACTTCCACCAGCGGCACATACAGCCAATACCTGCTCGTGCAAGAGGAGCCATACCCGCCGAGTTCTTCGCCTGTGGCTGGCACGCCCTTGCCGGTGCATCAAAAATGGAAAATCGTGCCGGTACCCAACGAGGCCAATACCTACCGGATACAAAGCGCGGCGTTTACCGGGAGCGAAGTGGTATTGGAAGCATCCAGCCAGGAATCCGGAACGCCGCTGCGCCTGTCGGTGTATTCCGGAAAAACGAGCCAGAAATGGGTTATCCAACGTACCGCCGTGTCTGGACAAGCAACCAATGTGCAGGTTTCGGACCTGACCTGGATACCGATGTGGGGCTGTGATCGAGTGCAAGGTCGGTTGACCTGGACTGATGAAGCGAGCAATAACACGGGGTTTGAAATTGCGGCCGGCGGACCAGGCTGGGCCCAGAAATTCACAACCGGGGCAACCAGCCAGTCCTTCTCCATAGACATTGCGGTATCGGAGGAAGCCGAACCAGGTGACACGTATTGTTTCATTGTCTCGCCATTTAATCCTTGGGGCTATGGATATAGTGATTCAGACTGCGCCACTGCCGACATCAAAACCACCACCCCCCCACCGCCGCCTGGCGTGGGCGCTATCCGTGTATTCAACTGCCACAACGGCCAACAGCCCGTGCGAATCTGGACCTACGACCTGACGGTGAACAACGGCCAGTGGCAAGACCGGGGCGCGATCCCCAGCCAATGGTCAGGCAGCAGCTGCCCGGGTAACGCCACACCGCTGACCTTCAGCCTGACCGACGGACACAACTACGTGCTCAAAGCGATCGACTGCGGCAACGGTACGCCGCCCCAAACGCAGGGTTCCTGCCACCGGCTCACCACCACCAATGCCCTTCCGGGTAAAACGGGCGGCACGACGCTGACATTTACGGTGAATTAGTGGTGCGGGGGATGGGATCGCGGACGACGCGGATTTTGGTGGATTGCCGCGGATTTTTTTTAAAAGTTATCTGTACCAAATGTTTTGCTCTTTTTGCTCAAAACTAAATTCTACCCTTATGAAAATGTTTCGCAGTATGTCATCGGTCCGAAGCGCGAACGCGTCAAACACGTTTACTAAACTTTCAAAGTTTAGTAAACGTTGCCCGGGCAACTGCTGAACGCCTGGCGACGCGAGCAATAAAAACCGCAAAATCATGCAACCAATACTTGTTTCCAAAACCGGCACGACCAGTTGGGTCATTTTCATCGTCGGCGCGGTATTTGTCAACCACGAGTACATTTTCGTCAAGGACTTTTGATCTGCATCGCCACCCTGACCTTTTGCCTGTGGTGGCGATGCTCATTTACAAGAATGACCAATCTGCCAGGGTACTTTTCAAGCAACCGGCGAACTAAAGGTCATACAACAACATCAGCCGTTATGCAACATACCATCACCTTCGCCCTGCTATTCAGCGCAGCCGCTTTATGCGCACAAGACAACGCCGCCGGCGAGTCGGTACAAAGCGCCGACATCAACCGCGCGGCCAAAGGCACCGAATTCGCCATCCCCTCTTCCCCGGCGTTCAACATGCTGAACGAAAATACGCCCTCGCGTATCGAACGTTACGCTTCGCTCCACGATTTTAAAGTAGACTGGAGCCTCACCAACGGACAGCAAGGCTACACCCTGAGCCCCGGCATAGCCATCGAGGCGCAACCTGTCTGGATGTTGTTTTTCGACCGGGCCGGCGCCGCCAAATACCGCTCGGCCACACCGCTGGCCCGTACGTTTTCCACCCTCAGCCTTAGCCTGGGCACCAGCGCCGCCAACGACAAAAACTGGCTGGCCTGGGGCGCCAAACTCAACCTCTACCGCCAGCACGACCCCCTGAACGACCCCAAATTCCTGCGCACCCTGGAAGAAACCACCGAAGACGCCAAAGACACCCTGCTGCTGAAAATCAAAGTCCTGGAAATGGAACAAATCCGCCTGAACCGCCGCGACGGCAACTACGACGAGCGTCTTCAGGCGCTGAACGACAGCATCACCCAGGTGGAGTTCGACATCCAGGAACTGGAACGCGCACAAAGCCGCAAACTGGCCGAAGCCCGCGACCAATACATCCAGAAACACTGGAACTCGTCGTACCTCGACATCGCCTTCGGACGTTTGCTCACCTATGCCAGCGTACAGGATACCCTTTTCGAGTCGGTCGAAAACCCCGGCCTGCCCGGCGAATTGGATACGGTGTCGCTGAGCAATAACACACTGCGACTCAGTAAACAAGGGTACGGTGTGTGGCTGAGCGGTGGGGTGGGTATCGGCGCCAGCGCGATGATTTCCGGCATGGTACGTTACGGCAAAAAACCCTCGCGCCTCACCGGCGCCATCGGCCAGGCGTATTCGGCCGGTATCAACCTGCGCTACGGCAACCGGCGCTACAACTTTTTTATAGAAGGCTTCTTCGATTATTTCCGCGATCCCCTGCCCCAGGCGGAAGACGTGGTCGTGGAACAAAAAATGTACATGCTCACGATCGGCGGCGACTGGCGTATCCGGCGCAACGTGGTGCTCAGCTTCGGCATTCGCCAAAACCGCGATTTCGACAACGGCACCTACCTGTTGCAACCGCTTATCAATGTCAATTGCCTGATGCGTTGATCGATCTTCCTTACCTGGTTCTGTCTGCGGAGAAAATAAAAAACGATAAATTGCTTATTCCTCACTCATCACTCATCACTATCAAAGTGGCATACGCACCCGAAACGCAGGCCATCCGCCTGCAAACGCCCCGCACGGCGGAAATGGAACACTCCACGCCCTTGTTCCTCACGTCGAGTTTTACCTACCACTCCGCCGAGGAAATGGCGTCGGCTTTCACCGACGACAGCCTCGACATCAATATCTACAGCCGATTTTCCAACCCGACGGTGGATGAGTTTGTGGCCAAGGTGTGCGCCCTTGAAGGCGCGGAAGACGGTGTAGCCACCGGTACCGGCATGGCAGCGGTGTTCAGCACGTTTATGACCTTCCTCAGTCAGGGCGATCATATCCTGTCGGCCTCGGCGGTATTCGGCTCCACGCATACCATCCTGACCAAATACCTGCCCAAATGGGGCATCCGGTCGACTTATTTCGACATGACCCGGCCGGAAACCATCGAAGCGCTGATCCGGCCTGAAACCAAAATGCTGTACCTGGAGACGCCCTCCAATCCCGGCCTCGACATCATCGACCTGGCGCTGGTGGGCGATATTTGCCGGCGGCACAATCTGTTGTTTGTAGTGGACAATTGTTTCGCCACGCCGGCCGTGCAGCAACCCATCCGCTTCGGGGCCGACCTGGTGCTGCACTCCGCCACCAAATTTATGGATGGTCAGGGCCGCGTGCTGGGTGGGGTAGTGGTGGGCCGCAAAGACCTGATCCACGAACTCTACCTTATGGTGCGCAACACGGGCCCTTCGCTCAGCCCCTTCAATGCCTGGGTGTTGAGCAAAAGCCTGGAAACCCTGTTTTTGCGCATGGACAAACACGCCGAAAACGCCCTCGCGCTGGCCCGCGTATTGGAAAAAAATCCGTATGTATCGCGGGTGAAATACCCCTTTCTTCCTACGCATCCGCAACACAAAATTGCTTTGCGGCAAATGAAAAACGGCGGCGGCATCGTGGCCTTCGAACTGAAGGGCGGACTCGAAGCCGGGCGCCGTTTTCTCAACGCCCTGAAAATGATCTCCATGACCAATAACCTGGGCGACAGCCGCACCATTGCCTCTCACCCATCCTCCACCACCCATTCCAAACTCGGCGAAACCGACCGGCTGGCCGTGGGCATTACGCCGGGCCTGGTGCGGATTTCGGTAGGGCTGGAGGCCGTGGCGGATATCGTGGCCGATGTGGAGCAGGCGTTATCGGCTTCCTGAATGGTATATTCAAGGCACTTTTTTTTCATCGGCCCCTTTTACAAAAAAGCGCCACATGGCAACCACCGGAATGACCACAAGGGCGCAAAGGGTGAACATGGCGAGCCATTCGCTCATGGTCCAGGCAGAGAGCAGTAAGAATGTCATGGTCCAAAAGATTTTAGGTGAGAAACAGGCCGGCAATTTCCCTGCTCCCGCCGGGACAGAAAATGATATTCGTTAATCCGGGGGCTAATACTCGTCAGATGACCCATAGTCCTAACTTCGAACTTCAAACCTCCCGAACTATTTTCGCCGGCACCCCATACGCCACCACCCCGGCCGGTATGTTTTTGGTGACCACCGAGCCGGCCCCGATCACGCTGCCGTCGCCAATCATGATCTGGTCCAGCACCGTGGCGCCCGAACCGATGGTAACGCCCCGGCCGATGCGGCATACGCCGGAAACGGTGACGCCGGGATTGATGCTCACAAAATCGGCCAGTTCGGTGTGATGGCCGATGCTGCACGCGCGGTTGAGCACCACGAAATCGCCCAGCCCGGCGTACGGCGCCACCACGGCGCCGGGGCTGATGTGAATACCCCGGCCCAGGCGTGTGGTAACGGGAACTACTGCCGTCGGATGTACGGTATTTTCATAACGTTCCGGCCCGATACTGAATTTTTCTGCGAAAAACTGTACGATTGCCTGGCGTGAACGCCCGATGGAACCCAACAAACAGGGTATATCCGGGGCGGGTTTCCAGTCTTCCCACCAAACGGCGTTTGTTTCCACCCCCGGCGTTTCATAGGGCCAGACCAGCGAATCGTTCTTTTCGGGCTCTACATTGGGAACAATCTCCACGCTGATCTTTTCGCGGGGGAATTGTTCGCGCAGGGTGTCGAGAATGACGCTGAGAGCGTAGTTGCTTTGACCGAGGAGGTAGAAATGGCGCATTAGCGTTTTCTTTTTTTGAACCACAAAGTTCACAAATATGTGTCATCCCGAATTTAATGTGGCTTGATTGGAGGTGTCATCGCGACGCAGGAGCGGTGACATCTCCAACCAACTGGATGGAGGAGATGCTCCGAGATGTCACCAGCCTCATACTTCGGCTGATGACACCTCTTCGCCGGTGCCACATCAGAAACTGCTGCATGCATAAAAAATTTTACCCCAACTGAATGACATTCACCTCCATGTCCTTCAACCAACTCGCCGCCTGCAATTTTTCCAGGGCCATTTTTCCAATGACATAATGGGCGCCCGGGGAAGCATACCGTTCGCGGATTTCCAGAAAATCGCCCGTATTTACCTGATTTTCTTTATTAAACCGAACGTACAAGTCCAACACTGCCGCTTCGTTGGTAAAAACCGCGCCGTTTTGCGCGTACTTTTTGTATTCATATTTGTAATGATAGGTCAGGGCCGAAATATCCGACAACACCGCGCTGCCCGTGGGCCGGTCGCCGGCGCCTTTGCCGATAAAAAACTGGCTTTCGGAGAAAGCGCTTTCGAGGTCCACGGCATTGTATTCATTCTTTATACCGGCATAGCGGCTGCCGGAGGGAATAAAACGCGGCAGGCAAAACCCGGAAACCCTGTCGCCTGATTTATAGCACTGGGCAATCAGTTTAATCTCGCAGCCCTGCGAGCGCGCAAAACGAATATCGAATTCATTGATCCGGCTGATGCCGAAATTAAATACCTGTTCGGGGCGCACAAAAACGCCGAAGGCATGCAGCAGGAGGATGCATAATTTAAATTTTGGATCGAAAGCTAGCAAAGCCGGAAGCCTGTGCCAGTTGGAGCGCGGTGGGAAAATCCAGGTTTTCCTCAAAAATCCTGGTCAGGATAAAATTGGTGGTACCGTTGAAAATGCCTTCCACGGAGGTCAGCAAGTCGTTGTCGTAGTATTCTTCCAGATTCCGGATAATGGGAATGCTGGCGCAGCAGGAACCTTCATATAAAAACGGGACGCCATGCCGTTGTTGCAGGTCATACAATTCGGGCAGCCGGTAAGCGATCATTTTTTTGTTGGCTGAAACGACGGCTTTGCCCCTTTGCAGCGCGCCTGAAACGATTTCAAATGCCGCTTCTGCATCGTCGATCAGTTCGACCACCACGTCAATTTCAGGGTCATTGAGGATGGCCGCCGGGTCGGTAGTAAAATATTCCGGAGCGATGGGGCGTTGCTTTTCGGGGTGTTTGATGCAGATCTTTTTAATGTCGGCGCGGATACCTTTGGTTTCATGGAGCACCTTCCACAAACCCTGCCCGACACAACCGAATCCGAAGATTCCGAGTGTTAGATTTTTCATACCTGAAAATGTCAGGAAAAACAGGGGCCGGTTTGCTGTGTCGCTGGTTGGAAGGTAAAAAAAGGAACGGACTTCCAACTTATCTATCCCGAGGTTTCGGGACGGAATTGGCACCTTAGCCGGGTTTGCGACAAACGCGGTCAGGTTGCCAAGGCTTCAACGGGCCGGTCCCTCTGCCTTTCTGGATAAGTTTTAATGTTAAAGAACTGGGGCGCAAAGGTAAAACACGCGACCACGCGCAAGCAACGTCCGGTGTTAATTATTTATAAATCCGGCGCTCAGGCCCGCTCCCGCTGTGCAAACAAAGCCATGAGGTCCGCCAGCGTTTCCCGCAAGTCCTTGCGGTTCACGACCAGATCGACGAAACCGCTTTCGAGCAGGAATTCGGAGGTCTGGAAACCTTCGGGCAGGTCG
>JAKLJF010001030.1 GCA_023151335.1 Thermoanaerobaculia bacterium
ATCGCATTTCTACAGGCTCTTCCGCCACACTCCAAAAAAATCTACCGCATTTGCCAGATTTACCTTCGCCTGCCCGCTGAGCCCTGAATCAAAAGCCCATTCGTAACCCTGGATCAGCAGGTGC
Organism: Thermoanaerobaculia bacterium; assembly: GCA_023151335.1. Lineage (GTDB taxonomy): Bacteria > Bacteroidota > Bacteroidia > Chitinophagales > Saprospiraceae > M3007. The sequence continues at coordinate 125 of JAKLJF010001030.1, forward strand.
CATGCTTCCGGCCGGTGACCGTACAATTCCCGGCAGAGGCAGAGAATGGCGCCCGGCGTTTGCTGGTGGGTATAAATTTCCGCTGCCGGATCGGGGTGGCAGGGCTCCAGTGCAAAGCCGCCGGACAACGGCATTTCACAGGCATCGGCGAAGAGTACCCGCGGGAAGCGGGTGAGCAGTTCGGCGTCTTCCACGAGGAGTTGGAAGCGGTATTCCAGGGGGCCGGGGGGCGGCCCGGCCCGGGCGATCGCATCGAGGAAGGCCCAGCCCAGGCCGTCATCGCCACGGCTGTCGTTGCCGATGCCGATAATGAGCAGGGGTTCAGGCATGCCGGTACCGGGTTTGCAGGCAATGACCCTGGTGGTCGTACAGTTCGGCCCGCAGGGGCATTTTGCCCAGGGCGTGGGTAGCGCAACTCAGGCAGGGGTCGTAGGCGCGGATGGCCACCTCCACGCGGTTGAGCATGGCCTCGGTGATCTCCGGCCGGTGGCTCAACGACTCTTGCGCCACCCAGCGTACAGCGCGGTTCATCGCCTCGTTGTTGTGGGTGGTGGAAACGATGAGGTTGCAGCGGGTGATCATGCCTTTGTTGTCCACTTCGTAGTGGTGCGTCAGGGTGCCGCGTGGCGCTTCGATGATGCCGATACCTTCGGAACGGGGTTTCCCGGTGCGGCGCAGGTCGTCGCTGAAAATACCGGGATCGTGCAGCAGATCACGTACTACTTCTGCGCAGTGCAGCATCTCGATCAAACGCGCCCAGTGGGTATAGAGGGTGTGGTTATTTACCTTTCGGCCGGTATACTGCAACAGCTGGCGCCGGGCTTGTTCAGCCAGCCGGGTCGGAATCGAGTCGCATACATTGAGGCGGGCCAGGGGGCCAACGCGGTTCCAGCCCTTTTCCCGGCCCAGGTGTTTCAGGTAGGGGAATTTCATGTACGACCATTTTTCCACGGCTTCCGAAAAATAGCGGGTATAGGTATCGGTGGGTACATCGGCCAATATTTTATGGCCTTCGCTGTCCACGGCGCGCAACAGGCCGTGATACAGATCGAGTGCGCCATCGGGACGGACCAGGCCAAGATGTCCGGAGGGGTAATGGGCAAACCCGTCGAGCAGTTCCCGATGGCCGTCGTGGTACCGGCGGATAAATTCGAGCATTTCCTGCGACCATTCTACCATGGTGTCCACGGACGGGATTTCCTGCCCGTCGAGGAAATAGTCGCGTTCGGCGGGGGTGAATGTTTTGTACATCCCACCCGGCACCGCCGCCACGCCGTGAATTCTTTTTCCGGAAATGGCCCGGATGATCTCCTGTCCGAACTTGCGCATCAGAATTCCTTTCCGCGCCAGTTCTTTGTTGGCCTCCGCTACTGCCACAATATTCCGTTTTTCCGCAGGCGCATCGAAACCGAACAATAGATCGGGTGAAGCCAGGTAGAAAAAGTGCAGAGCGTGCGACTGGAACACCTGGCCGTAATGCAGCAGCCGGCGCAATTTTTCTGCCGCCGGGGAAAGGTCTTCGGGATTGACGCCATTGATCTGGTCAATCGCTTTGGCGGCGGCCAGGTGGTGGCTCACCGGGCAAATACCGCATAAACGCTGCACCAGCACCGGCACCTCCCAATATGGCCGGCCCTGGATAAAACGTTCGAAACCGCGGAATTCGACGATGTGGAAATACGCGTCCTGCACGCCGCCCGATTCGTCGAGATGAATGGTTACGCGGCCGTGGCCTTCCACCCGCGTGACGGGATCGATGACTATTTTTTTGCTCATAAGAGGGTTATTGGTCGTCATTGCGTCATTGGTCGTCATTGGGCGTCATTAATCGTCAATGGGTCAGTCGTATTTGAACTCGG
>JAKLJF010001031.1 GCA_023151335.1 Thermoanaerobaculia bacterium
TTATCGTGGATTTCCGGGTAGGTACCTTCGTATTTAAAGCCGGAGTAGTTTTCCAGAAAATCGAACAAGGGCCGCCACAGGTCGGTGTCGTAGTTGGAAGCGGCGCCCTGAACGGCGCGGCAGAGGCGCTCGAAGCCCATGCCCGTGTCCACGCTCTTGGCAGGCAGTTCTTCCAGCGAGCCGTCGGCACGGCGGTTGAACTGCATGAACACGTTGTTCCACACCTCGATCACGTTGGGGTCGTCGTTGTTCACCAGTTCGCGACCGTCATTTTTGGCGCGTTCAGCATCGGGCCGCAGGTCGACGTGGATTTCGGAGCAGGGGCCGCAGGGGCCCTGGTCGCCCATTTCCCAGAAATTGTCTTTTTTACTGAAAGCCAGGATGCGGTCTTTGGCCACGTATTTGGTCCACTCGTCGAAGGCTTCCTGATCGAAGGGAAGTTTTTCCGCTTCGTCGCCTTTGAACACCGACACGTAGAGCCGGTCTTTGGGGATTTTATACACTTCGGTGAGTAATTCCCAGGACCAGGCGATGGCTTCTTTTTTGAAATAATCGCCGAACGACCAGTTGCCGAGCATTTCAAACATGGTGTGGTGGTAGCCGTCGCGGCCCACGTCTTCCAGGTCGTTGTGTTTGCCGGTTACGCGCAGGCATTTCTGGGTGTCGGCCACACGTTTGGACGGTGGCGTCTGGTTGCCGAGGAAAAAGTCCTTGAGCGGGGCCATGCCGGAGTTGATGAACATGAGCGTGGGATCGCTCTTGGCCACAATGGGAGCCGAGGGTATGATCTTGTGCCCTTTGGAGGCAAAAAATTCGAGGAAGTGGCGGCGGATGTCGCGGGAAGTCATGTCTTGGATAATGGTTGACCGGTTATTTTTTGTTTGGGGAAAAACGGCGCAAAGGTAGTGGGTTTTTGGGCAAAACGATGTTTTGATAAAAGACGTTCCCGTTTTAATTCCGTCTGATCTGAAAAAAAATAGTGCAGGCGGGAAAAAGCCCTATCTCCCTGAATAGGCAACAACCGCCTCCCGCACGCTTCCAAACTCCAGCAGCATAGCCCGCGCCGCGTCGTACTCCAGCCCGGTGGCCTGCATGACCATACGCGTACCGCGATCCACCAGCTTGTTGTTGCTCAGTTGCATATCCACCATTTTATTGTCCTGCACGCGGCCCAGGCGGATCATCACGGAAGTGGAGATCATGTTCAGTACCAGTTTTTGTGCAGTACCGGCTTTCATCCGGGTGCTTCCGGTCACGAACTCCGGGCCGGTAACCACCAATACCGGGAAGTCGGCCTCGGCCAGCACGGGTGCGCCAGGGTTGCAGGTGATGCAGCCCGTGGTGATGCCCCGTTCCCTGCAGGCGCGCAGGCCGTGCACTACGTAAGGCGTGGTGCCCGAGGCCGCGATGCCTATGATCACGTCGCCGGGATCAATCCGGTATTCCTGCACGTCTTCCCAGGCTTGCGTGGCGCTGTCTTCGGCGCCTTCCACGGCCTTGCGGATGGCCCGGTCGCCGCCCGCGATCAGTCCGACCACCCAATCGGGCGGCGCGCCGTAAGTGGGAGGAATTTCGGATGCGTCCAGAATACCCAGGCGACCGCTGGTGCCGGCGCCAATATAAAACAGCCGGCCGCCCTCCTGCATTTTAGGCACAATGGCTTCCACCAGCGCCTCGATCTGGGGAATGGCCTGTTCCACGGCCAGCGGCACTGTTTTGTCTTCAGCATTAATATTGACGAGCAGTTCGCGAACGCTCATTTTTTCCAGGTGCCGGTACCGGGAAGCGCTTTCGGTGATTTTTTCCATGCGGTTTTGTTTTAACTGCAAAGAAAGTTTACACTTCATTTACAGCCCTTTGCGAGTCGTTTTATTTTTTAACAAAATTTCATAAAGCCCTAACATCATTTAATAAATGGATTGCATCCGGGGGGCACAATTTGCGGTCATATTGACAAATAACAATTTAATAACGGAA
>JAKLJF010001032.1 GCA_023151335.1 Thermoanaerobaculia bacterium
TGGAGGTAAAAAAATTTGCAGGGGCGTTACAATTTTCCCAATACAAAACTGGTCAGTTTTGTAAATAAATGCCGTGTGGCATTTTCCCCGTAAATTCCGTGATTTCGGTTGGGATAATAGTAGGTTTCGAACTGTTTGTTGGCTTTTATCAGGGCGTTCACCATTTCCACGGTTTGTTGCCAGTGCACATTGTCGTCGGCCATACCGTGGCAGATGAGGTAGTTGCCACCGCGCAGGCGGTCGGCGAAATTGATGGGCGAATTTTCCTCATAACCGGCTGAATTGTCTTTCATGGTGCGCATAAATCGCTCTGTGTAGGCCGAGTCGTACCATTTCCAGTTCGTGACGGGCGCCACGGCCATCGCCATTTTGAATACATCGGCGCCTTTGAGTATGCAGGAGGTGCTCAGGTAGCCGCCGAAACTCCAGCCCCAGATACCGATGCGGTTGGGGTCGACGTAAGGCAGGGACGCAAAATAGCGGGCCGCGGCGATCTGGTCGAGGGTTTCGAATTTGCCGAGTTGGAGCTGGGTGCATTTTTTGAAAGCCCGCCCCCGGGCCCCGGTACCCCGGTTGTCCACGCTCACGATGATATAACCTTTTTGCGCCAGCATCTGGTGCCAGGCGCCGGTGTAACCGTTGTATTGGTTTTCAACGGTTTGGGAGCCGGGGCCACCGTAGATGTCGAACAGCACCGGGTATTTTTTGGCCGGGTCGAAATCGCGGGGTTTCAACACCCAGGCATTCAGACCGGTGCTATCGGCGGCTTTTACGGTAATAAATTCGATGGGCGCAAAGCCGTATTGCTGCCGCATCCGCTCCACCCGGTCGTTTTTGACCAACGCTCGCAGTACATCCCCTTCTAGCGTGCGCAGGTTCGCCGAGGGCGGCGTGTTGATGTCGGACCACTCATGGATAAACAGGTCAAAAGCAGGGTTGAACGTCGCGCTGTGCGTGCCGGCTCCAGGCGTCAGCAGGCGGGGCGGTATGGCCGCATCGAGCGAACCTTCCCACACCTGGCGGTCCATGGGCGTAGGCGTGGCAGTTTGATAATAAAACTTGCCCCTCGCGGCGTTCAGGCCATAAAATTTGGTGACGTCGAAATTACCCTTTGTCAATTGAACAGGCGACACGGCTGCCGCCGGGTGGCGGGGCAGGAGATACAGGTGGGTATGGCCGTCGCGTTCGCTCATCCACAGGAAATTTTGGTTTCCGGGCAGAAAAACGAGGTTGTCGCAGACCTCCAGGTCCACGTAAGCGGGATCCATCTCGGTGAGCAGCATACCCGAAGTTTCGGCAACAGGGTCGTAGAGGGCCAGCGAAAGGTTGTCCTGTTCGCGGTTCAGCACGTAAATGCACAGCAGGTTGTCCGGCGTCCAGTAGATGCGGGGCAGGTAAATGTCCTGTACTTCGGTGCCGGGCAGGGCCTGGGTGGTTTTCCCGGTGGCCAGATCGTACACGTGCACGCTCACGCGCGAATTGGGCGCGCCCACCTTCGGGTATTTGAACTCGGTGTAACGGGGATACAGGCCGTTGTTGTACCAGGTGAGCGGGTATTGCGGCACGGCGCGTTCGTCGAAACGGATAAAGGCCAGGCGGGCGCCGTCGGGGCTCCAGGCCGTGGCTACCATGCCGTCGCCTTCCACCGGACTGAATTCCTCCTCGTATACCCAATCCGGCAGGCCATTTATAATAGCGTTTTTCTGTCCGTCGGTGGTGACCTGTACGATGTTCCCGGACGATAAGTCTTTGTAATACAAATTATTATCGGCAACAAAAGCGACTTTTTCGCCATCGGCAGAAAACGCGGCAAATTGCACGGAGCCCTTGTCGTACAGGCGGCTTGTCTGGCGGCTTTTCCCGTCGAACACCCAGTAGTCGGCCAGCACGGAATGGCGGTACACCGGTTTGGTGTTGCCGCGCAACAGCAGTCGCGACATATCGGCGCCAAGGGTGAAATCGTCCCAGTCGCCC
>JAKLJF010001033.1 GCA_023151335.1 Thermoanaerobaculia bacterium
GCTGCGCCCAACAGTAATTTACAGGTTGCCGCGGGATGGGTAACAAATCCCGACCGCAAAGTACAACTCGGCACCACGCTGGCCTTCTCCTACAACAATACGAACCGCCTGCAATCGGGCGAACGCAACGATTTCGACACGCAAAGCCAGATCATTGCCTACGAAGACCAGGAATTCCGCAACAACGTCTTGTGGGGCAGCCTGCTGAATACCGCCCTGAAGATCGGTACCCGCCATAAACTGCTGCTGCAAGGCACGTATTCCACCAATTCGAGCACCAGCATCACCGACCGCGGCGGACGGGAAATCGAACGGGAGCAATTTGTAAAATATACGTTCAACGAATACACGGAAAACCATCTGCTGACCACACGGCTCGGCGGCGAACATTCCTTTGGCGAGCGGAACATCAAACTGTCCTGGGGCGGCGGTTTCAACCAAATGACCGGCGAAGTGCCTTCCCTGCGCCGCATGTTTTACGCCAAACCGTTCGACTCCGAAGCAGAGACCCCTTACCGCGCATACGTGCCGTTCGGTTCAGCCGACCCCTTCCGCAGCGGCCGTTTTTATTCCGACCTGACAGAAGACGTCGTCAACGGAAATGTCGACCTGAATATTCCGTTCGTCATTGCCGGCGCCAAACAAACGTTCAAAGCCGGCGCTTTGTACCAGAAAAAAGACCGCGATTTCAGCGCCCGCAACCTGGGCTTCATCCGCGGCCGCATCGCCGGATTCAACACGGCGCTGCTCGAACTGCCGCAGGATCAGATTTTCGCTCCGGAGAACGTCAATGCCAATGCTTTCCTGATCGACGAGATCACCAACCCCAGCGATGAGTATAAGGCCAATTCTGCCCTGTACGCGGCGTACATGATGTTTGACAATAAAATTTATGAAAAACTCCGCATTTCCTGGGGAATCAGGCTCGAAGATTTTTCCCAACAAATGGAATCCTACGAATATCCGGGCAATTTGCCGGTCAATGTCAACACCAAAGTGACCAACTGGCTGCCTTCCGCAAACCTGACATACAGCCTCAACGACAAGCACCAGATCCGCCTCTCGGGCTCCAAAACGGTCAGCCGGCCGGAATTTCGCGAGATCGCGCCTTTTGCCTTCTTCGACAACCGCCTCTACGCCTCCGTGGTGGGCAACCCGAACCTCACGCCGACGGACGTGTACAACGCCGACCTGCGTTACGAGATCTATCCCGGTCAGAATGAGTTGTTCAGCGTAAGCCTGTTTTATAAAAAATTCGACAATCCCATCGAATTCACCTTTACCAGCCTGGGCACCGGCACCCGCACATTCTCCTATCAGAACATTCCCAGCGCCGAAAACTACGGCGTCGAGGTGGAAATCCGCAAAACACTCGGCTTCATCGCGCCGGCCCTCGAAAACCTCACGGTCTTTGCCAACGGCGCCCTGATCCGTTCCTCGCTGGATCTGTCCAATGTCTCTAACTACGACTCGACCCGCGCCCTGCAGGGCCAGTCGCCTTATATTTTCAACGCCGGCCTTACCTACAACCATTCCAACTGGGGCCTGAGCACCACGCTGGTGTACAATATCATCGGCGACCGTGTGGCCCAGGTCGGCACAGAAGGTTACGGCGATGTGTACGAACGCCACCGCCACCTGCTCGATTTCCAGATCGCCAAAACCCTCTGGCAGCACGGCGAGATCAAACTCACCTGGGGCGATATTTTCCGTCCCGACTTTATTTATTACCAGGACAATAACGCCAACCACAAGTTCGACGAAGGCCAGGGCGACAACCTTATGCAGCGCCTGAATCTGGGCAGCACGATCACGCTGGGGTTCGGGTGGAAGTTTTGATCATTGAGTGATTGAGTGATTGAGTGATTGAGTGATTATACGACGCGTACGGCCTCCAATATCAGTATCCGCTATAGGGGTTGTTCAAAACGTAGTGTTTTATTACTTCGTTTTGTTTTTTAAAACATGGTAT
>JAKLJF010001034.1 GCA_023151335.1 Thermoanaerobaculia bacterium
ATCGCAGGGACAGAATTCTGCTGTTGTCTTCCTGGTTACATGGTAAAAAACGATTGGGGCGATCCGGATTGAGCCTGCCCCTGGTAAATGTGGATGTGATCGACATGACCGCTCATACAAGGGGTTTACAAAACCACACGCATTTAGACAAAAAATGGGTGCAGGAAAAAATATATTTGTTGTTAATATCTGAATGAAGTCTTGCTATGCTCCGGTTTGTTTTTCCCCTGCTATTTATTCCTTTTTCCCCCGATGCTTCCACCCTCCATGTCGGTCCCGGCCAAACCTACCCCAACCTTACAGCGGCAGTTTCCGCCGTACAACCCGGCGACACCATCGAGATTCATTCGGGCACCTATGCCGGCGGCCTTTACTTCGGCAACCTGCAGGGCACGGCAAACAAATGGATCACCATCCGCGCCGCCGCCGCCGAAACGGTGATTTTCGATGGCGGCAGCAATGCCATTCAACTGACCGACCCGGCCTACCTGCACCTGCGCGGCCTCATTTTTCAACACCAGACCGGCAACGGCCTGAACACCGACGACGGCGGCAGTTACGGTACGCCGGCGCACCACATCATTTTCGAAGCCTGCACGTTCCGCGACATGTCGGCCACCGGCAACAACGACCTGCTGAAGTTGTCGGGACTGGATCATTTCGAGATACGGAACTGTACTTTTTTGAACGGTGCGGCCGGCGGCAGCGGCATCGATATGGTGGGGTGTCATTACGGGCTCATCAAAGGGAATTATTTTGAAAACCAGGGTTCCAACTCCATCCAGTGCAAAGGCGGCAGCGAACACATCCGTATCGAGGGCAATTTTTTCAAAAATGGCGGACTGCGGGCGCTCAATCTGGGCGGCAGCACGGGCCTGGCGTTTTTCCGGCCCGATACGGCGCATTTCGAGGCGGCGAACCTGCAGGTCTATTCCAATGTGTTCGTGGGCGCCCAGGCCGCGGTTGCTTTTGTAGGCTCCGTGAACGTGGAAGTGGTGAACAACACCATTTACCTGCCCGAAAGATGGGTGCTCCGGATTTTGCAGGAAACGGTTGATCCGGACCGTTTCCTGGAATGTGGCGACAACACTTTTCGCAACAATATTGTCGTGCGCAATGCCGGCCTGTCCACCGAAACGAATGTAGGCCCGAACACCCGCCCGCAGACCTTTATTTTTTCCAATAACCTGTGGTATTACCCCGGAAACAGTAACTGGGCTGGCCCCAGTATCCCGGTGGCGGAGGCCAATGGAATTATCAACCAGAATCCCCTGTTCGCCGATCCGGCCAATGGCGATTTCCACATCCCGCCCGGCAGCCCGGCGGCGGGTAAAGGTTTCTCTGTCGGGGAGCCGGTACTGGATTTTTACGGCCTGGGTTTTAACCTGCCGCGATCCGTGGGGGCGGCCGAAGCTAACCCGGTGTCGGGGAGCGGAGCAGTGATGGAGGACACCGGCTTCCGGATATTTCCCAATCCGTCCGGCGGGCAGTTTTGGATAGAACTGGAGTTGAAAACCGGGGCGGAGACACAAATTACACTGGTGGAGCCAGGCGGGCGCTGCATCAGGAAGCTGTTCAGCGGCGCGCTGCCCGCGGGTATGAGCCGGTGGCCGGTGCAGGTGGAAGTATCTGCCGGGGTATACTGGATTGAAGCCCGGATCGGGGAGGCACGAGTTGTAAAAAAGGTGGTGTTGTTTTAGGTCTCCGGGAAGCTTAGACTTTCCAGGTTTCAAAAACCTGGAAAGTCTGCAACCGCTCGAATCACTCTACCACCGTCACTTTCAGCATATTAGTGCGGTAGCGCCGGTGCAGCGGCATGGAAGCCGTGTTGATGATGATGTCGTCGGGCACCACGTAGCCGCTGTTTTTCAGTATTTCCACGGAATCCTGGATGGAATCGTCGGTCGTGGTAAAACGGTCGTAGTAAAAGCACTGTACGCCCCACAACAGGTTCATGGTGTTGAG
>JAKLJF010001035.1 GCA_023151335.1 Thermoanaerobaculia bacterium
AACCCAGCGGTTCACGCAGCAAAACGTACAGCGCGATGCCGCCCTGAGCGCCTACCAATTCAACGGCGCCGGATATACGCCCTTATGGACCAAATCGTATGGCGATACAGCGCCGGCAGAAGTGGACGCATACCTGGAAAGTTGCCGTTCTACCCGAAACACCTTTTTCACCGCGTACTATAGCTATAACCCTGATATTGAAGGTCACAGCCTTTGGCTTTTACAGACTGATACGGCGGGAAACGTCTTGAGCGCCACTGACCTGGTGCAACCCGCCGTTTTACTGGCAGCGCCCATGCAGGCCACGGCCGACGGCGGCTGTGCCATACTGCTCTACGGAGACGGGAAACAACATCTGCTGAAAATTGATGCCGGCGGCCAGCTCCAGTGGCAAAAAGTATTGGACCTCCCGAATCAGTTCCTGGGTTTGCCGGCCGCATTCCGGGTGATGCCGGATGGCGGATACGCCATTTTCGCCGGTTCAACACAGGCGCAAAACGGGTTTCAACCCGCGTTGTGCCGCCTGGATAGCCAGGGGGTAATCCTGTGGATAAAAACGCTCGAATTGTCTGCCAATGCCGCTTATCTTGAAAATATGCTGCCTTTGCCGGGCGGTGGATTTCTGATGCAGGGCGGCCAATTCGAAGCCGTCAGCCAGGATTGGAACCTGCTGCTGGTGTTTGCCAATGAGAAAGCCGAAGTGCAGCGCGAAATACGCCATCCGGAAACACAGCATATCAGCTTCTGGAACAAATGGGGCGGGATCAGGCATACCTCCGACGGCGGGTTTTTACTGGCCGGACGAATCGTTCAGGGAACAGGCCCAAACAACATTTACCGCAACGGGGTGGCCCTTTTGAAATTCGATGCGCATGGCGCGCATCAGTGGGACAACCGGCTGCTCGAATTGAGCGGCGACGCTGAAGTATACTTTGTCTCGATGGATGAAGTGCCTTGTAAAGGCTTTGTCTTGTCGGCCTGGGCGTATTTCGAAAACGACGACAGTAACCTGCCCTGGCAGCCCCGGGAAGAAAACAATCTCCGTATCTTGCAATGGATCGATTACAGCGGTCAGGTTCGGGCATTTTTCAATATGAAGACATATCCCTCCCCCAGCGCCTCTGATTTTGATTTTTTGCCTGGCTACACTTACTATGAATGTGGAGGCAAGGACAATCCGAATTACCCGGATATCTATTTTTGGCGCGTCCAGTTCCCGCCGGCGCCGGATAGTTCCGGACATGCAGGTACAGCCGTGGAAATTGCGCCGAATCCGTCGGGCCATACGATGTGCCTGTCCTTTTCTTCTGAATACACCGGGCCGCTGGAGGTGGAGATATTCGACGCGGCGGGGCGTCTGGCTGACCGTTTTACGAGCTTCAAATCCGAACAAAAATGGATAAGCCGGTATTACAATCCGCTGGCGGGCGGGCGGTATGTTGTGCGCATAAAAGCCGGGAAGGAATTTATAACGGCACATTGGGTAAAAAAATAACTTGAAAATACTTTTATCTTTGGTCTCGTAATCATTGTTCCAAAACAAACACTCGGAGCACTAATCATGAGACTTTCCCTGCCGATTATCATCTGTTTCCTGTTTGCTCAGGAAGCCGCCTTCACCCAATCCGGATTTGAAAAAATTGACGCCCGCGCTGATACCTTTGGCCGGTCCTTCACCGATGCTGCCGAACTTGCCCGGCAATTGACACAACCATATCAAACGGAAAAAGAAAAGGCCCGCGCCATCTTCACCTGGGTGGCGCGCAATATCCGTTTTGATTGTGAAAAATTCCGGCGCCCGGAAAAAGTCCGTTTTACAGCGCAAACGGAAGCAGAATTAAAAACAGAACGGGAAAAATGGGAGGCGAGCCAAATCAGGCAAACCCTGCGCAAAAAGAAAGGCGTTTCGGAAGATTACAGCCGGTTGTTCAAAACGATGTGCGAGGCCGCCGGCCTGGAG
>JAKLJF010001036.1 GCA_023151335.1 Thermoanaerobaculia bacterium
ATTCGGGAGACGTTTTACAGGGAGCAGTAACATAGACATTATTAAGTGTACCTCGCGCCGCCAGGTTTTCAGTATCAACGTGCGTAACGTTTACGAAACTTTGAAAGTTTCGTAAACGTAAATACAATTTCAAATAGAATGGATTCTTGCTTTGAAAGAAGCAGCTATAGCTTTATCAGCATCTGCAAGGCATTCACCGAGGGATTCACTCCAGGAGATTACAAACAATGCTTTATGCTCATCCGTAAAATCATCCATTTTTTCGCTGAGTTCCAGCCAAAAGGCTTCGCGTTCATCAGCAGATTGAAGCGATAAATAGATATCCGCCAATTCCTTCATAGTAAAAGGTAAATTGACTATTCTTCCGAGTACGGGTTTTCCAGCAATAGTTACCGTTCCCGTTGCTCTTAAGCGTTCCTGTCGTACTTCTTCGGTCATAAACAGGTATTTTGACGTAGAGTAAAAATAATGACCATTAAGCAATTTCCAGCCATTGCTCCATAAATTCCACCAACAAACGCACCCCATACCCCGTTGCATTTTTCGACTGTCCGAACTCCGTATCGCCGAAAGCTACACCGGCGATGTCAAGATGCGCCCAGGCGGGGTGTTGATGGGTGAAATGTTCGATGAATTTGGCGGCGCTGATGGCCTCGGCCATTGGTTTGCCGGTAAAATTGCGCAGGTCGGCCACGTCGCTTTTCAGGTCGGCGCCGTATTCTTCCCAGAGGGGCAGGCGCCAGAGGCGTTCGCCGCAGGCGTCGCCGGTTTTAGCCAGGGCGCCGGCCAGCGCGTCGTTGTTGGTGAACAGGCCGGCGGCCACGTAACCAAGTGTGCGGATAACGCTGCCGGTGAGCGTGGCCACGTCGATGAGCACATCGGGTTTTTCGTGTTGCAGCAGGTAAGCGATGGCGTCGGCGAGAATGAGCCGGCCCTCGGCATCGGTATCCGTGACTTCGATCGTTTTGCCCGAACAGGAGCCGATCACGTCGCCGGGTTTGAGCGCGTTGCCGGCCACCACGTTTTCAGCCAGGGGGATAGCGCCGACGAGGCGCAGGGGTAGTTGCAAGCGGGCTGCTACCAGGAATGCCCCGAATACGGCCGCGGCGCCGCCCAGGTCGCTTTTCATGTAATGCATGTTGGCCGATGTTTTCAGGCTGACGCCGCCGGTATCGAAGGTTATCCCTTTACCTACCAGCCCGAAAACAGGCGTTTTGTCCCGGCGCGGCGTATGGCCGTATTCGAGCAACACCAGTGCCGGCGGATGCGGGCTGCCCTGCCCGACGGCCAGCAAGGCCTCCAAGCCTTTGGATTTCAGCGCGGCTGCGTTTAAAATGCGCATTTTCAGGCCTGTTTCATGGCCTGCGCGGAGCATCCATTCGGGGAGTAAATCCGGGTTTTTTCGGTTGCCGGAAGCGTTTACCACGTCAAAAACCTGGCGCAGGACGGCGGCGAACACCTCGCCCCGCCGGGCCGCTGCTGTCGCTTCGGACAACACTTCCGGGGGAACAAGCATTTCGAGCGTCGATTTTCCCGAGCCAAAGAGGGGGGCGGGTTTTGACTCCGTTTCGGTGCGGTACAAGCCGGCGTTATACTGGCCCAGCAACATACCGCTCACGGCCGCATCGGTCAGCCGGGCGATTTTGCCCGCCTGAAAATGCCGCAAATCCACGCCAACCTTGAGCGGTAATTTGGACTTGTAACGAAAACAAAAGGCCCGCAAAGCGGAATAAACCTCCTGAAAACCGTCTTTTTTGCCCAAACCAACCAGGTAAAATTTGCGGCCGGGATTGTTGGCAGCGTACAAAACGAATACTTCTTTGGCTTCGCCGCGAAAATCAGCTTGTAAAATACCGGCCCCGACACCGGCACGCCGTGCGATGTCGGCCAGCAATTCAGCCAGGTTTTCCTGTTGCGCCAGCGGGACAACTACCGCATCCGGGGCTTTTTTTTCCAGTA
>JAKLJF010001037.1 GCA_023151335.1 Thermoanaerobaculia bacterium
AGCATGGTTTTAATTTGCTCCTCCGATATAGCCGTGTATTTATCCAGGTCAATATCCATACCTTTCAAATCCTGAATGAGCAAGTTTACGTTTTCCCGAAAGGTATCTTCTGCGGAACCGAGTTGACTGAAGAGCAAAAAATTGGGCCCACCTTGCCCGGGTCTGTTCAGTTCCCAACTGCCGGGGTATTCAATCGAGTAATTTTGCTCCGCCAGAGCACTCCATTCTTCCGCGGTTTTTGAAACAGGTTCGTTCTTGGTTTGGCTGAAAGCTTCCAGGCTTAGGAAGAGGATAAACAAGAGGAGCAATTTTAACTTTTTCATATTCAGGTTCAGCTTTGGTATGAATGATTTAATTTGTTTGTTTCCGGAGCGGATGGAGCATATTACTCCACCATAATTTCATCCACAAAAATCCAGCACTTCTGCCCCCGGCCCGGATGCCAGGCAGGATTTTTCAACAGACTTTTCACCACGACCCGCACATATCGCGCCTTGGCAGGCGCCGTGAAATCACAGGACAGCAGGTAGGTTTTCTGTTCGCCCATAGCGGTATTGGCCGGCATCTGCCGCTTGCCGGCCAGCTGAAACTTTTTACCGTCGAGAGAAGTGTATGCTTCGATGGCGAGGGGCGTAAATATCCAGGACACGTTGTTTTCCAGACAGTGTACGAATACGCGGTTCAGGGTTTCCGCTTTACCCAGGTCGAGCGTGGCGCTCAGATGTTCGCCTTCGTAGCCCAACCAGGTATCAGCGCCCTGTTCGCCGGCTATTTTGCCGTCGATGAGGGAGAAAGCGCCTTTGGCCGGGTACTTGGGAGAAGGCGGTTTTTCGAGCCGGGCCTCTTTTGGCGTGTACTTTTTTTTGACGAACAACATCTCGGTCAGCGGAGAATTCAGCCAGCCATCCTTGGCGGCAAAAGTGCGCAGGTGCGCCGTTTGGCTCAGCACAATGGGCTCGCGGTACCGGGCGGATTGCGTCGTGGGCGAAGCGGCTTCATCGAGCGTATAGTAGAGGGAAACGCCTTTAAAGGCAGGGAAATCGAGGGCCAGGTGCATGGTATCGTCGAAAAAAGTGCGGCCGAACAACAGCCTGGGCGCCCGCAGGGCCAGCCGGGCGGTGTCGGCGGGTATGGCGCCGGTTTCGATGCGAATTTGCGGGCGCTGTTGCCGTAGTTTTTCGACAGCGGCGGCGCTCACCTTTGTTTGCCAGAGGTATAGTCTGGTCAACTGTGGCAATTGGGCCAGCGGCTCCAGCACGGCATCGCCCACCGAAGTGCCCGTGAGATTAAGCGATTCCAGATACTGCATCTTTTGCAGCGGCTTGCCAAGGCCGTCCGTGACCGCCGTATGGGCCAGGTTGAGCCGCACGAGGTGCTCAAACCCCTCGAGTTGGGCGTCGCCGGCATTGGTGTGGGACAGGTCGAGATCGACGGTCTGTGCGGCTACTTTGCGCAGGGCCTCCCAATGATCTGCAGTCGGACGCTGCAGGCCCGCAAAGGAAATGGCCAGCCAGGGGGCTGCCGCATCCAGTTTGCTGGCGCTGATGAATAGTTTTTTCAATCGTTGCAACGTGGATGCCGACGCTTCGGCAACAGATTTCCGGAATACGGGGTTTTGTTTTTCTCCGGCCTGTGCCGCCTGCAAAGCCGCCATCAGGTCATCGGGGAGGGTCGCTTCTTTTACTTTTAATTCAAATCCGGCCCCCTCCCCTATCCACCATTCGATGAGGCGGGCTTCCAGGTCCGACAGTTGCGGTTTGCCTGCCGGCGGCATGTGGTCGTCGTGGTGAAGCGGCAGGCGGATGCGTTGCAGCAGGGGGCTTTCGTCTGCTTTCCCGGTTGCGATTACTGCGCCGTTTTCACCCCCGCGCCGGATCATTTCCGGCGAATCGAGCCGGAGCCCGCCTTTGTGTTTATTGGCATTATGGCAGGATACGCATTTC
>JAKLJF010001038.1 GCA_023151335.1 Thermoanaerobaculia bacterium
TTTTCCGGGGTGGTCTCTTTGGGCGCTTCGAAATAAAAATCGTCGATAGCGCCCACGCCGAGCGCGGTCAGGGTCGTTTTGGCGTCGAACTTGTGCGTTATCTTATATTGGAAATCCCAGTAATCGGGGCGAATGGGCAGGCCGAGGGCTTCGAACAGCAGTTGCAGGTAAGAGCGGCGGGCGGAAGCAAGAAAAGTGGTTTTGCCATTCTTTTTACCTAGGGGGCCGTCTAACGTGAAAGCCGTTTCCGAGGCGCCGATCCGGACGTTTCCCTGCAGGCGCTCGGGGTTGCCGTCGCGCTGGCGGAACTGCAGGACCGACGACAGCGTATTGTCGTATCGGGCGTTGAAGGCGCTGCTGGCCAAAGTGGCGTCTTCGAGAAACGACACGTTGAGCATCCCGGTCGGGCCGCCGGCCGCGCCCTGCGTAGTGAAGTGGTTGATGACCGGGATTTCCACGCCGTCGAGGTAAAAGACATTTTCGCTGGGCCCGCCGCCCCGGATGATCAGGTCGTTGCGGAACCCGGCGCCCGTGCCGGCCACCCCGCCCACGCCGGGCAGCGCCTGCACGACCCGGCTGATATCGAAATTGCCGCCCGGATTGCTTTTGATTTCCTCTACCGAAAGGTTTTGCACCGACAAGGGTGTTTCCACCGTGGCAATACGAACCGAGCGGTTTTCCGTCACCACCACCTCGCCGAGGGTTTTGCTGTCGGGCTCCAGCTCAAAATTCAACTGATTGGCATTGCCGGTGGTGATTACCACGTTATATTTGGTTTGGGGCGAATAGCCCAGGTAACTCGCCACGATGTTGTACGAGCCGGGCGGAATACCGGCAATGCGAAAGTTGCCCCCGAGGTCTGTCACCCCGCCCAGATCGGCCCCATCCAACCTAATGGTAACGCCGATAAGGGCTTCCTGGGTGAGTTTGTCTTTTACCGTGCCGTTCAGCGTGCCGGTGTTTTGTGCGCGTACCTGTAGCAGGCAAAGCAAAAAAAAGGCTAAAAAAGAGATAAAACGCATCATTTTTGTCTGATAATAAGCATGATATAAAAAAACAGGTGGACATTCGCCCGCCGGCGCCCGGCAATCCGGATCTGC
Source organism: Thermoanaerobaculia bacterium (assembly GCA_023151335.1). Lineage (GTDB taxonomy): Bacteria > Bacteroidota > Bacteroidia > Chitinophagales > Saprospiraceae > M3007. The sequence goes on from JAKLJF010001038.1 coordinate 1,101, forward strand.
TGGGGTGGCCCGGGCAAGGTCCGGAAACGATCTTTAAACAAGCCGCTTCTTTTTTTGTTTGTATTATATCGTTTTATTTTTTTAAAAATATAATTTTATCATACAAAAATGAGTCTTGACTTTATCCGGAAACTACTGGACCTGGTGCAGGACTACGAATCCGGCGGTGGAAAAACCGATGAATTTGACCGGGAGGATTTTATCAGCTGGCTGATGACCAACCATTCGCGCCTGGTAAAAAAAGAGGAAAATCCACCGGCCGGGGCGCCGCTCAACGGACTGATTGCCATGTATCTGAGTTTTATGGCGCGTTACGCCCAGTTTTATGGCCGGCGGGTATTTCGCAATACGGATATTTACTCGGAAGATGACTGGGGCGTACTCATCACGCTGTATCCCGATATCCAGCTCAAAAAAACGGATGTGATCCGCCAGTGCATCATGGAGAAATCATCGGGCAACGAAGTCCTGAAACGTATGCTGAAACAAGGGCTTCTGCAGGAGCACGTTCATCCCGATGACAAACGCGCCAAACTGATCGGACTGACCGATGCCGGCCGGGCAGCCTTTGAGTCGGTGCAAAACGGCGTCGCCAAACTATCCGACACCGTGGTAGCCGATCTGACAGATGCGGAGAAAACAAACCTGCTGCAAATCCTGAACAAGCTAAACCGCTATCACAAGCCGGTTTTTGAAGCGGCGGACGAGGAGGAACTGGAGCGCTTGCTGGGGAGATGAGCCATAAAACAACAAAGTATAAAACAACAAAGGCCACCACTATGGGTGACCTTGGTCGGGATGACTGGATTCGAACCAGAACGACCTTCCCGACA
>JAKLJF010001039.1 GCA_023151335.1 Thermoanaerobaculia bacterium
GGCGGTTTCCATGTAATCCACCTTGTAGGCGTCGAAACGCAGGCCCGTGCCTTGCTGGAAAAGCAGGGAATCACATTCGGGACCGCCGAAACCTGGCGCGCATTGGCAGGAGCAGGCCAGCGAATCCAGCGTGCCTTTGCCCCAGCAGGTGACCGGGCAGCAATCGGGTTCTGCTTCCTGGCCCTGATCTTTTTTGCAAGCAATCAAAGCGGCAAGGGCGAACAAGAAAGCCATCGAAAGTACATTTTTCATAACAGGGAAATTTTGTAGTGATCGTTTCCCCATTAGAGTCTGTCCATGCGAAAAGGTACCCCCCACCGGAAGCGCTTTTTTTACCCCCTTCCTCACTCCACCAGCACAAATCCTGCCCAAAACAAAGGATTCGGATACTTCGCCCGCAGCTGCGCATGCATTTCTCGGAAGGCGACAGAGAAGGTCTTGTTATACTCAGAGCCTTTCTGTGGCTGTCTTTGTCAAAAAAGCCTTCACTTCCGTTTCACTGACTTCATAACCTGGCAGAAAAGTCACTTCTTCGGTGTAGTCCACGTCATCAAAATAGCACAATTGTTGTCGAAAAAGTTTTGGTGAGAACAGGTTTGAGAATAAGCTTTCGGCTTTGGTACTGACCGTATTCAGACAGGATTTCCGGGTGCATGAGCATGGCGATTAAAATACAACCTGAAGAAATTGGCGGCTTCCGGGAAATAGTTGTGCCGCGAACGGTTGGCCGTGGTTTTGAAAAAAATATCGGCCGTTTGTTGCAGTCCCAATAACTGGATTAGCTCACGCACATCGTCTAATGTACCGTAATTGAATATGGTTTCCACCAGCAATTCGTCGCTGATGTCCACCAACTTGTCATCTCCTACCGACCAAAATAGGGGGCGGCGGTGGCGAATGTATGTTTCTCTTGCAGTCATGCCCGACAAATTTACGCACTTTCCGGCTTTTCTACTCACTCCACCAGCACAAACCCCGCCCAAAACAACGGATTCGGATACTTCGCCCGCAACTGCGCCTGCGCCGCCCGGAACGCGTCGGGGATACTTTTGCCCTGGTCGAGCCACTGTTCGTAGAAGGCCTGCATCAGTTCCTGCGTGGGGCCGTCGGGTACTTTCCAGAGGCTCATGAGCAGGTATTTGGCCCCTGCAATTTTGAAGGCGCGTTGCAGGCCGTACACGCCCTCGTTGCCTTCGATCTGGCCCAGGCCGGTTTCGCAAGCCGAGAGCACCACCAGTTCGGTGTTGCGCAGGTTCATCTGGCTAATTTCGTAGGCGGTGAGTATGCCGTCTTCCATGCCGGGCCGCAGGGGGCGGCCGGTTTTCCAGGCGTGGTTGGCGCCGGCGAGGAGGAGGCCGGAGCGGATCATGGGGTTGTCGGAAATTTTGAATACAGGTTCCAACGATTGCGGATTACGGATTGCGGATTGCGATCGGGGAAGAAAAACCCATGCGTGGCGATGTGCAGCACGCGGGGCGAGGGCGATTTTGCGTGCCCGATTTTTTGCAGGGCTTCCTCGGTGGCGGCGTAGTCGCGGTAGACGCTGGTTTGAAAACCCTTGTTTTTCAGGATTTTACCGGCGGCGCCGATCTCTTTTACCGTCGCGGGCAGCGGGCTCCAGGCGCCGCCGCGCAGGGTGCTGTCGGTGTATACAAAGCCGCCGCTGCCGCGAAGGACGAAGTTGCCGCCCGCGGTGTCGGGCGGAAGATAGGCGGCGATTTTCGTGCTGTCCATTTCGTATTGGATGCCGCCGAACAGCGCCGCCGTGTTTCCCGCGATACTCACCGCCGGCGGTACCACGAGGTTGCGCGTGCTGCCCATGCCGATCAGCTGATAACGGTCGGCCAGGGTTTCGCGACGCGCGGGCTGGATGGCGCCCAGATTGATGCGATGCAGCAGGCCGGAAGGGGAATAATAGACGGTTTTT
>JAKLJF010000103.1:0-401 GCA_023151335.1 Thermoanaerobaculia bacterium
GATCTAACGCCTGGCATAACGTATTTGCCGTTGTATTTACCGTCCCAACCTTCGGCGAAATCGTTGTTGTTCGGGTAAAATGCGTTTCGCTCGTACATCAGGTTGCCCCAGCGGTCGAAGATGCGCATGTAATTGATCGTTTCCACACCTCTGCCGACGTTCGGGTTGAAGTGATCGTTCAGGCCGCGCGGGTTGCCGGGCAGGAACACGTTTGGAATATACACATTGCGGTTCGGATCGATATTCACCCGGATGGTTCCAGTGGCGGAACAACCGTTTTCGTCCTGTACGATCAGGGTGTAGGTCGTGGATTCGTACGTATTGGTATACGGCTCCAGAACAAACGGATTGGTCAGCAACTCCGCGGGCGACCAGGTGAAGGTATCCACCACGGCCCCGGT
>JAKLJF010000103.1:411-11233 GCA_023151335.1 Thermoanaerobaculia bacterium
ATAACTGCAGGGAGTCACCGAGTTCGATTTCTACTTCCGGCGGGTCGAAAGTGACGATAATCGGATCGGGTTCATTGACGAAAATGGTATCCGTGTATTCGCAACCCAAGCGGTCGATAAAGGTGACGTAGTGTTCGCCGCCACCCATGGTGACCGGGAAGTCCGGGTTCAGGAATACCCCGAAGTCGAGGCTGTACTGGTATGGCGCCCCCGAGCCGCCGCTTATGGATTGAATGACCAGGGTTGTTTCGTCGCCGTTGCAGAGCAATTCTTCCCAGGGTTCGATAACGCCGTCGATGGGTTCGGGATTTTCCAGGTAGATATTCGTCAGTTCGCCGGTGCAGCCTTTCGAATCGGTAATGGTGACCGAGTAAAATCCTTCGCCGAGGTTTTCGATCGGATTGGTCGTGCCGATGTTATTGGTACCGTCTGACCAGTTGAACGTATAACCACCCGTGTTACCGCCCGTCACCGTCAGGGTTATGCCGCCGGTGTTGTCGCCGAAGCAATCAATCTCGTCTGTTTCTATTTCAGCGGAAATTTCTTCCGGTTGAGTGATATTGGTCGTAAAGGTTGCCGTACAGCCCCCGTTATCGGTAATGGTCAAAGTAACCGGTCCTGCGGCGAGCCCCGTGGCACGATTGAGGGTGGAGGGGTTGGCCGGCGGGCCGCTCCACAGGAAAGTGTAGGGAAGCCCGTTACCACCGGAAGGTGTTGCCACGGCTTCACCGTCGGTACCGCCAAAGCAGGTGACCGGGATGGTATCGATGGTCGCGGTAATCACCGGGGGGCTATCGATTAATACGGAGTCGACGCGATTACAGCCTTTGATCGGATCTCTGGTGGTTACGGTATTCCAGCCCGGACACAGATCGGTGCGGATGGAATCGGTGGAACCGTCTTCCCACTGAAAATCAAGGTCGACGAAAGTGGGCGGGTTTCCGGCGTAATTGGACACCAGGATCACCTGGCCATCACAGACACCGGGGCAGGATGCGGGCATAATGGCGTTGAAGGCCAGGGAAAGCGGAGCCGGATTGGCCAGAACGAACGTGCCGGTCAGCGTACAATTAGCGACGTCGGTAACCGTAACGGTATAAGTGCCGGCGGCTACGTTGAACAATACCTGGGTGGTTTGTCCGACGTTCCAGATATAGGCATAAGTTCCTCCCGGGCCGGGTTTGCCACCAGAAACCGCAACAGCAACGCTCCCGTTCGTGCCTCCGGCGCAAGTGGGTTGTATCAGGGCGTACGACGATCACGTAAGTATCGCCGGGCAGATTGTTCGCGGTAGCCGTATTGCTTACTACGCCCCCGGTGCTCAGGCTCGTCCAGGTGAAGGAAGTAGCAGTAGGCGCCGTAGCCGTCAACGAACCGTCAGCCCCGCAGCGGACCGATACCGAATCAATTTTAGTGATGGCAGGCGGCGGGGGCAAGGTCAGTGAAATGGTGGCAGAGTCTACGCAGCCGTTGGCATCGGTAGCTGAAACCGTGTAGGCGCCGGCGGAAAGGCCGGTAGCATTGGGGCCATTCGGTATGGTCACCGGCGGGTTCGATCCCCAGGTATAGGTCAGCGCGCCGGTGCCGCCGGTACCGGTGGCCGTAACCGAGCCGCTGGACGGTTGCAGACAGGTGGGATCTACTTTGCTGACCGTTACATCGAGTGGCGGCGGATCTATCAGCGTAAAAGTATCCACCACGGAACAGCCCGTGTTGAGTTCAAGCGCCAACACCTGGAATTGTCCCGCGGGCAGGTCGCTGATGGTCGAGCGGTCGCCGTTGTTAACGATCGGATAAGGCCCTGGCGGGGTTGGAGCCAGGGGCGTCCAGGAAAAGAAAGGACTGGGGTTCGGGAAGGGTGGTTGAGCATTGATCTGTACTTCGATCGAACCGTCGGCCAATCCGAAGCAGGAGGGATTGTTTAATGCGTTTTGTGTTAAAGTCATCTGCCTGGCATTGGTCACCTCCACCGTTTCGGTAAGGGTACATCCGTTGCAATCGGTGATGGTAACAAAGTAAAAACCGGCCAGTTTGCCACACGTGCTAAAGGTCGGATTACCGGTCCCGAATTCATCCACGAAACGGGTGCCGTTTTGTGTTGGAGAATATTCCCACTGGAAGGTATATCCGTCGACCGCGCAGGGGGTACCGCCGGCCACAGTTACCGAGATACAACCGTCGGGTACGCCCGGACAGGAAGCCGGAGTAACCTGTACGTCTGGAATCGTTAATGGGGCGGGTTGGCTGAGCGAGCCGGATGCCAGGGCTGTACATCCGGTACTGGTTTCCGTTACGGTCACAGCATAATTTCCTGCCGGTATTCCGCTCACGGTCTGGGTGTTGGTAGGCTGGGGTGGATTCCAGGTAAAGACAAAATTGGGCCCAACAGGAGCCGGCAAAACCACCCCATCCACACTTACCTCGGCCCGTACGCTACCGTCGGACAAGCCGTTGCAGGTCGGCGACTGGATGACTATCAGGGTAGCGCCAAGACTGGGAACGTCAACAGTAAGCGTATCGCAAACCTGCATACCGAAACCATTCTGATCCGTTACACAGACTTCGTACACCCCTTCCGGAACCGGCAAAGTCCAAACGGTGTCTCCAAGTACATTAATCCCGCCGTTGAATCCGGTGGCGCCGGTAGGGAGGCCGCGCCATTCCAGATCGAACGGAGCTGTACCATTATTGATGACGACGCCCAATGGCGCAGTACTCATACAAGTGGGCGGCCCAACGAAAAAGTTTACTTCGAGTGGGATCAGGTCGATACAAACCTGGCCGGTGTCCACGTTTACGCCAAGTTGGTTGCCCACGTTATCGTCCATGGAAACCAGCGTGGGGAAGCTGCCTATATTTAAAGGCGAACAGTCGCCGATAGCGCCCAGCACCGTAAAACAGATCTGGAACAGCGTATCATTGTCGGCAACCCCGGCCCCGTTAAAGGTATTGTCGTTGAAGGCGTAGCCCAAATACCCGCCGTTGACGTTATTTTCATTGAAGTTGGAGGCGATGTTCAGCGGCCCGAGGGTGTCGGGAAGGTCCTGAATGCCATTATATTGCAAAATGGCCGGATCCCAGGAAATGGAGAACGAAGTACCGAGGATATCCCGCAGGTTGAGCGCCGTCACCGGCACGCACACTGTGGAGCCTGGCGCCGCTATTTTTTCCGGCAGGGCCAGGGTGACGCTGTTCGAGGGGTCGCATACGTCCATATTCACCTGGAACGTCAGCCCGCAGCTTTTCCCGTCTTCCACCACCACGTTGTAAACGCCCGCCTGGGGAACGGAAAAAATGACGTCGGTACTGTGTTTCATTTGCGAGGGCTGCGTAAAGATCAGCGCCTTTACGTTCGGGTCGCTGGCCAGGGTGATCGACACCGTGTAAGTGGTGCTTTGATCCCATTCCGGGTAGCCGCCCCAAAGGCGGAATTTGCCTTTGCAGTCGTCGCCAAAATTGGTGGAAATACTGGAAGCGCCGTTAGCGGGGTTTTTTTCGGTGATTCCCCGCAGATATACTACGGCGAAGGCGTTGTTGATACCCACGTCGACGCAGCCCGATTCAATGACGTCGTTGGGATAGTCGGTAATAGTGATTGGCGCAAAATGGATCAGTACAGGATTGCCCATACCGAAAATGGGCGAATTGATCAGCGCGCCATTGTTGAAAAACCAGTGGTCGCCGCTGGCCGGACCATTACTGACAAAAAAGCCGTTGACACTACCCGGCCAGAGACAGGGGTCGGCCAATACAGTCACATCGTCGCCGGTGGCTGTTGGGGGGCACTGGTAGAAAGCATAACTAATACCGGGTGGTGTGGCTGGCTGGGGGTCCATGAACATTTCATCGCCGTTATGGTCGAGAAAAATGGAGTCACCTGGGCGTGTACAAATGTTGCCGTGAGGCAAATGAGCAGCGGGATTAGAAGTTTGTGCATGCGTAAAGATTTGCAATGGTTAATGGATATGTCAGCACGGGATTGCAACGCAAAGAGATGCATTGCCGCTGTAATTTGCTGTTTTTCAGGGGCGTTTTAACAGTTAAAAAATACGGATTATGTCCATTACATACCTTCGGGTTGCGAAAGTGGACGCAAAATTAGACATTCGGAGCGCATCCGGACATATTGGGGCAAGAATAAATATTTCAGGGGAAGAGAAACCGGCAGGGATGCCGCTAAACGCCGTCTTAACTTTTTTTATTGCCGCGTTTAGTTTTCCCAGGTTTTGCCATTCAGGATCACGGTATCCACCGGGTCATTGCCGAAGAAATAGGGCAGCTGGGCCAGCGTATCCAGCGGTTTGGTAATGAACAGGTTAGCTTTTTTCCCGACGGCTATGCTTCCGTATTCTGCCGCCAGTTCCATTGCCCGGGCGCCGTTGAGTGTTGCCGCATTTATCGCTTCCTCAGCCAACATTTTCATTTTAATACAGGCCAATGAAACCACAAAAGACATACGCCCGGATGGGGAGGAGCCGGGGTTGTAGTCGCTGGCCAGCACTACCGGCAATCCTGCATCGATCATGCGGCGCGCCGGCGCGTATGGTATGCCCAGGAAAAAAGCGCAGGAAGGCAACAGCGTGGGCAGGGTATTGCTTTTCTGCAAAGCGGCAATTTCTTCGTCGCCGGTGTATTCCAAATGATCCACCGATATGGCGTGGTTGGCAACGCCGGCCTGTACGCCGCCGGAGTAGTCCAGCTCGTTGGCGTGGATTTTGGGTTTTAAACCATATTTCCACCCGGCCTGAAGTACTCTCTCGGTTTCTGCCGGGGTAAAAAAGCCGCGGTCGCAAAACACGTCGCAGTAATCGGCCAGGCCCTCTTCCGCTACCCTGGGCAGCATTTGTTGCACCACCAGGTCGATGTATTCCTTGCGCCGGTGCTTGTAGTCGGCGGGAATGGCATGTGCGCCGAGAAAGGTCGCCTTTATTGGGATCGGGCTCACCGTTTTCAGGCGGCGGATCACGCGCAGCATCTTCAATTCGCTTTCTACCGTCAGGCCGTAACCGCTTTTGATCTCGATGACGCCGGTGCCGAAACCGATCACTTCTTTCAGCCGCTGCCAGGCGCTTTCAAACAATAGCTCTTCGGGCATTTGCTGGAGTCGTTGGGCGGAGTTGAGTATTCCGCCGCCGCGTTTGGCAATTTCCTCATACGTCAGTCCCCGGATGCGGTCGGTAAATTCCTCCTCGCGGGTAGCGGCAAAAACGATATGCGTGTGCGAGTCGCACCAGGAAGGGAAGACCATGCGCCCGCCGGCGTCGAGGATTTTATCCGCCCTTTCCGGACATTTTTCCATGTGGCCAAACGCGGCAATGCGATCATTTTCAAGGAGCAGAAAAGCATCCTGAATGCAAGGAAGCACGGCCATATCCTTGCCTTTGACAAACGGCCGCGGCGTGGTTTCGGCCTGAACAAGCGTTTTGATGTTTCTGATCAGTAGTCCCGGCATGTCGTTTTTTTCAGAAAAAAGTTTGATCCGCAAAACTATGTACTTTTGACGGCCTGTTTGGATAACCACTGCCAATCAAAATTTTGAGTATGTACAAAAACAATTTGAAATACCCTCCATTGGCATTGTTGGCCTGCCTGCTGATTGCCGTATCGGCTTGCAATTCGGAGGAAAAATGCAAGTACAAACCCGAACCCATTTTTGAACAGGGCCTTCCGCACGTCGAACAATATAATTTTGAAAAACAGGGCAACCAATCACTGGAAAGCCTGCTGCTCGATACCAAAGTATTGCTGGAAATCCACCAGGATGTCTGCACCAAAACGCGGCAGGAATACCGCTTTACAGTGCAGGGCGATTACAGCCGTTTTCCGGATTCGTTGTGGACGAAAGAAGCCGTCCGGCAACTGGTTTTCCTGAGCACTTTCTCCCCCAAACAGGCGCCGCTGAAAGCCTGGGCCGATGTGCTGGAAGCCAGCCGCCCTTCCATGCGACTCGGGGAAGACCTGGAAGTGCAACCCGGCATTACCGTGCGCGTCGACCGAGTGGTCAGTCCGGAAAAAAGTACTTTGCTCCTGGTTTTCACGCAAAACTAACCGTGCCGGTAATTTCTTATACGCGCCAAAAGATCGTTCCACAATTGGTTGATATCGGGCGATACCCGGAAACGCAGGACGAGAAAGGCGAACAGCAGGGCGTAAGTCCCGGAGCGGATCACTATATCCAATAAATCAGACCCGCCTGAAGGCAGGAACCACGCGGCGCTCAGGGCAAGCAGCGACAAAGCGACCGCCAGCGGCGTTTGCCAGGTAAAGGGTTGCATCCCGAATTTTCGCCAAACCAGAAAAAGATTGAATAAATTATAACAGGCGACCGACAGCAAGGTCGCAATCGCGGCCCCGGTAAGCCCAAATTCCGGTATCAGCCAGAGATTGAAGGAGATATTCGCGGCGGCCAGTACGCTCAGCGAAAAGATGGAATACCGGTAAAATTTGGAATAATACACCAGCTGATTGTTCAGCCCGGATGCCATGTCGACCAGCTTGGCTATGCAAAGGAATAAGAGCACGTATTTCCCTTTCGAAACCTCGGCGCTGTTGGGCATGAATTCGTACAACTGCTCGGCGGAAACCCAAATGCAACCGAAAAGCAGCAGCCCGGCGGTCAGTAAATTGATGGAAACCTTCTGGTACAGGCTTTTCATTTCCGTCCAGTTTTCATCTGCCAGGTAGCGGGCCACGAAAGAAGCGCTGGCGCTGTACAAGCTCTTGCCGGGGATTTCAACCGCGGCGGCGATATTGAGCGCGATGGCGTAAATACCGGCTCCTTTGATGGTTGCCAGGGTACCAACCATCAGCGTGTCGGCCTTGGTGGCCAGCAGCAATGCGAAGCCGGTAATGATCCCGAAGCCCGCATACCGGCCGATCTCGGCGCGCAATGCCGGCGTCAGGAAGGACCATTGCGGTTGCCATTGCCATTCGCCCAGGGATCGAAGGTAGATGACCATCCCGATCATCATTAAAAAATAATGGAGCAACAACAACCACAGGGCAAGCTGCAGAGAAATCCAGCCTTGCCAGAGGGCGACCATCTGCAGGGGCAGGAATAATTTAAGGGAAAAATCGATCAGGATGCTCGGAACGACAATCCGTTTGAAGTTGACACAATAGGTGCTGAGCACAACGGCCAGCGTATAAAACAACGCCAGGGGCAAAGCCATCCAGAGGTATTCCTGCAGCAGCGGCGACCCGGAAGTCAGGACGGCGCTGATGGGCGACCAAAATATACCGGCCATAACGGCGCTGATTCCCCAGCCTGCCAGACACATCAGCAGCAACAGGGGCAGAAGACCGTTATGGCCGTTCGATTTGTTTTGAAAATGCGGGAAAAACCGGATGGCGACCGTTTGTCCGGACAGGGCGAATAACGGATAGCCAATAATACCGATACTTAATAAATATTGCACCAGCCCATAAGCTTCTACCGTTTCCCGCTGCGAATAAATAAATATGGTGCTCGCGGTTCCGAGTAGCAACCCGGTAAAATTGACGATCGAATGTTTGATCCCCTGTCGCTGGATGACGCCCATTTATTCCAGTATAGCCAATCGTTTCACCGTGGCGCCTTTTTCATTTTGGAGGAATACCGAATAAGTGCCGGCGCTGAGACCGGCCGTGGGTATTTCCAGCCGGTTATCGCCGGTGTACACCTGCAATTGGCGCTGATAACAAATCCGGCCCGCGGCATCGCATACCTTCAGGGAAAGGTCCATTCCAATTGTTGATTGAATATTCAGCAAAGCGGGTATGCCGGAGAATACGGGATTTGGCAACAATTCAATAATGGTGGTTTTTTCCAGTTCGTTCGTGTAGGACAGGTTTTTGGTATGAAAAACCCCGATTTGGGCATTATCGAAGGGTTGGCAAACATCCCAGCCATTGTAGGCCTTTACCCGCCAGTACAAATTCATGTTGTTGGGCAGGGATTTCGTCATGACCAGGTTGTCGCCGTCGACAAGCGTCTGTGAAAAAAGGGTTGGGCTGAATTTGGAATTCAGGCCGATCTCCAACGTATAATATTTGGCATTGGGCACTTTGTTCCATTTAAATTCGACCTGGTTGAAATGTACGGGGGTCAGGGTATCGATGGGGCTGATCAGTTCCACCTGGGCGTCGTCGTCGATACCGGTGAGCGGTTGGGTAATTTGCAGATAATGTTTGTGTTCGTCCTGAAGATTTGCGCGAATGGCAGCCTGTTGTTCGGTAGTAAAACGCGATGCGCAGGCGTCATTGGCGTAGCCCATGTACAGGGTGGCATCGGAGCGGAAAGAAACGCTGTCGGGGTCGACCTGAACGGTGTTGCTGCGAAAATCGTTGTTACAGGACCAGCGGTCGCTCAGGTAATCCGGATCGGTGTCGCAGAAGCGGTCGCCGCCGGTAAAACAATTGCTGCGGTCTGTTTTTTCCACTTCCCGGCCGTTCACGTATTTGGGCGCCGGCTTGGAATAGTTCCATTCATAGTCTTCCCAACCGCTGAAGGGGTGCGGCAGCGAAAAGTGGTGGCCGGCTTCGTGTGCCCAGGTGGTATTTCCCGCGCCGGAACAACTTTTCTTTAAAACGATGACATCTTTCCAGGAGTAGCCGCAGTTGCCGGCCGGATCTCCCACAATAAAGGCATTCAGGCGGTTCTTGATGCCAGCGCTGGCCGAATTGATCATGTCGGAGCCGCCCGCCCAGTCGTGTTCATACCAGGAGGTGTTATTGTGATACCGCACTTCATCGCCTGGTTTGAGATAAAACCGGATACGCAGGGGTTCGTATTGCTCATTCATGCCGCACACGGCGGCAATGGCCCGCTCCAGCGGGTAATAGCTGTTGCCCTCGTCTTTCCCAACGATATGCAGGGTCATGGGTACATAAAGCCAGGCGGTGTCGGCGTCGTCGCGATCAAACAGGCCGGTATTGCGCTGATACCAGTCGAGCCAGGGAGAATGCCCGGAATAGCCGCAAAAATTGGCGGGCATCTCATCATCCTGGGCATACATGAAAATGCCGGAAAAAAGAAAACAAAAGAGCAGAGCGGACTTGCGTAGGCGCATTAAGCAGAAGTTTGAATAGTTGGTCGGTAATCGGAGGCAAAGGTCGGTTTTTTCACGAAATTAACACGAACCCGGAAAGAATAGGACAACGGGCGACAATTTTATCCGGCAGTTTATTCATTTTGAATAACAATTGTTTGACGCGCTACCCCCGTGGGCCCCGCACAAATGAAAAAATAAACGCCGTTGCAGATGGCCGCAGGCAGGTCAAGCGTACTGACCCTTGCGCTGAAAACCTGTTCAGTTTGCCAAACCAAGCTACCTGCCGCGTTGAAAACACTTAAATGCCCGTTATGGTTGAGCCAATCGGCGGGAACCTCCACGCTGAGTGCCTGCCCGGATTCCAGGAGGGTGGGGTAGCAGCGCCAATCGCTTATCTCCGTCGGTTTCAGGCTGCTTGCCGTTACGGTCTTGAATTTTTGGGCCGGCGAGAAATCTGTGCAGGTGTAGGAATAGTTGAAAGGCCGTACCCGCCAGTTGAAAACTATATTGGTTTGTAAGGGATTCAACAATACAAAAGTATCAGCCACCACCAGTTCCACCTCTTTGGCAGCAAAGGTAGCCAAGCGCGAAACCTGTACAATGTAGTGTGTGGCGCCCGGCACGCGCGACCAATGCAGGCTGACTCCCGATGCCGGCGCGTTTTGTCCGTCTGCCGGCGACAGCAGGGCGGGTGTGCCGCTCACCGGGTTGTGCTGCGCTTCAAAAACCACCCAACTCGCCTTTTTTGTAAGCAGGTGTGCCCGCATAATTTCAATTTGCTCGGCGCTAAACCGGTTTTGGCATTTGTCGTCGGAGTAGGACATGTACAAACTTCCGTCGGAAACGAATGTGTCGCCCGCCGGGTCTTTTTGTACTACCAGGCTGTTGCCTTCGCTGTTGCAATCCCAGCGATAACTCAGATAATCGGGTTTGGTATCGCAAATTTTGTCGGCAGCGATGCCGCAATTGCTGCCATCCAGGTATTCAACGAGCGCCGTATCAAGCGGAGCCGGGACTTTGGTGTCGATGGTATCGTGAAAATGGGTATAATTGTATGTGAGCGTATCCGGCGTAGGATTGGCAGGGTTATACACTTTGTCCTCCCAACCGATGAAGGGATGCGGCAATTTCAACGCATGACCTACTTCATGGGTCCACACGTGATCGTCGGGTCCGGCGCATGTGTGCATCATTGCTACCCCGGCGTAAGGCAGGTTATAACCGCAATTGCCGGCTGCCTTGTTCACAAAATAAGCGTTCAGTACATCGGGTACATTGTTCGCGAGCATCATCTGAATGCCGTGTGCAATAGAGTCGTGCTGGTACCAGGCCGAATTATTCAGCAGATTCCAATTGTATTTACAATAAAACTGAATGGCAGTGGGCGCAAAATCGGAATTCAGCCGGCAAATGGCGTTCAGCAACCTTTCCGGCGAGAACCTTCCGTTTCCGTTGTTGTTGGCCAGGAGGTGCAGCTGCATACCGACGTACAACGTATCGTCGGCATTATCCGGAATATGGATCCGGCCAGCCAGAAAATCATCGAGCCAGCGATCTTTTTCAGGCGCCGTACCACAAGGCGAAAAGTCATATTTGGAAAACTCCTCCTGGGCAAGCAGGCATTGGGTGAATACCATTAAAACTACAAAAAGTGTCCAAGTTTTCATGAAATTAATTTTACTTAATTATTCAAAATCAACAACTTATGATCCGCCTCTAAACCCTCTAAACCCTCTAAACCCTCTAAACCCTCTAAACCCTCTAAACCCTCTAAACCCTCTAAACCCTCT
>JAKLJF010001040.1 GCA_023151335.1 Thermoanaerobaculia bacterium
CATCGTCCACCGTCTACCGTCTACCGTCCACCGTCCACCGTCCACCGTCCACCGTCCACCGTCTACCGTCCACCGTCCACCGTCCACCGTCTACCGTCCACCGTCTACCGGTAAATCCTGAAAATAGCGTCGGCTTGGTCGTCCGATACCAGCAGGGAGCCGTCGGGCAACCATTCGAGGTCGACAGGGCGGCCCCAGACTTCGTTGCCGGGTTGCAGCCAGCCGCTGGCGAACGGTTTGTAGCCGGTGCATTGTCCCTGGTCGTTCACACTGACCAGGCTCACCTGGTAGCCGATCTTTTCGGTGCGGTTCCAGGAGCCGTGTTCCGCGATCAGGATCTGGTTTTTATATTCGGCGGGCCAGTTGGGGCTGAGGCCGAATTCCAGGCCCAACGGGGCGACGTGCGGGCCGAGTTTTTGCGCCGGAGGCGTAAAGTCGGAACAGGGATGTTTTTTGCCATATTCCGGGTCGGGAAAATCACCCTGGTGGCAATAGGGGTAACCGAAGTTCATACCGTCTTTCGGCGCGTGGTTGAGTTCGCAGGCTGGCATGTTGTCGCCGAGCATATCGCCGCCGTTGTCGGTGAACCAGAGTTCTTTGGTCGTGGGGTGCCAGGTAAACCCCACCGTATTGCGTACGCCGTGTTGTATTATTTCCGGTCCTTTGGCCGGATTATCCACGTCGAGGCGGGTGATACTGGCGTAGATGGGGTTGCCGCGTTCGCAGATATTGCAGGGTGCGCCCACGGGTACGTATAGTTTGCCGTCGGGGCCGAAGGCGATGTACTTCCAACCGTGGTGCGATTCGGTGGGGTATTGGTCGTACACCACGACGGGCGCCGGCGGGTTGGCCAGGCGGTTTTCGATATCGTCGAAGCGGAGAATCCGGCTTACCTCGGCCACGTAGAGGCTGCCGTTGCGGAAAGCGACGCCGTTGGGCATGCGGAGGCCGCTGGCCAGGGTGTATTTGAGGTCGGCGCTGTGGTCGCCGTTGGTATCCCGCAGCGCGTAGACATACCCGGCATCGCGGGTGCCGACGAAAAGCGTGCCGCCAGGGCCGAGGCAAAGCGAACGCGCGTTGGCTACGTCTTCGGCAAACACGCCGATTTTGAAACCGGGCAGGAGTTTGATTTTGTCGAGGGGCAATTTACCGCTGTAGGGGGGTAAGGTCTGGGTTGTTTTGGCTGCTGAGTCGCCATTCTTTGAGGCATTGCAGTTGACCAGCGCGAGCAGTAGAATTAAGGAAAACAAACGCATAAGTTGCCGGATTTTCAATCACCGCCTGACTGGCGGCAACCGGAATATCCGGCAAATGTAGGGGAAAGGCGCATCATTTTTGCGCGGTTGGGCAGATATGAAAATCGCGTAAAGCGAAAAGCGTTTTTGGGTAAAATCATATATCTTTGTAAAAAAAATTGCGCGTATGCACACCGAAGAAGTTGTCGAAACTACACTTTCTGATTACGAAATAGAACGCGACAAACCTATGCCGAGTAAACATCACGCTATTATTCAGGGAAACATTCATTTCCTCCTTCGCTTAATGTTTGGGGAAAGATTCAGAATACTTCCCGAAGTAAGCCTGGACTTACCTGTCAAAGACCGCATACCCGATTTGGCAATTTATCCGATGATGGATTATGGCGAGGAAGAAATCAAAATGACCGAAATCCCGCTCTGCGCCGTTGAAATCCTCTCACCCACGCAAACCCACGCCGATTTGAACGAAAAACGAAAACAATATTTCGCAGCCGGCGTCAAATCCTACTGGCTCGTTTTCCCAGACCTTAAATCCGTTTACGTGTTCCGCAATCCCGAAGATTATGACGTTTTTACCCGCCAGGATATTTTGAAAGACAAGGTTTTAGACGTGGAGATTGACCTGAAAGAGGTGTTCAAATAATAATCAGTCATTTCCTCTGCCCG
>JAKLJF010001041.1 GCA_023151335.1 Thermoanaerobaculia bacterium
GCCGGCGGTTTACCGCACCACGATCATTTTTTCGGTTTTAACGGCGCCGCCGGCTTCAATACGGACGAAGTAGAAACCTTGCGGCAGCGTGGCCGTATCGAGCGTAAAGGTTTGTTCGCCGGCGAAGGCTTTTTCGTCGATCTGGCGACCGAAGAACCGTCCTTCGATATTGTACACTTCTACCGATACGTCGGCATGTTGCGTCAGGTTAAATTGCAGCGTGGCACGCTGGTCAGCCACCGTCGGGAACAGTTTTACCCCGTTGATGTATTTTTCCACATCTTCGGTTTCCACCAGGCAGGAGGTGTTGATGTCGAGGAATTTCGCCCAGCCGCAGGTCCAGTCGTTTTGACCGTCGAAAGCGCCCACATGGGTGACTTTATCGAAGAAGGGTTTGTTGATCCGGGCTGCCGCAAAGGCGCCGCCGCCGATAGCGGGCGACTGGCCGGTGGGTTGGGCGTTCGGGTAGTCGGGGTTGAACGGATCCTGCAGGGCGGCATCGCCGGCATCGATAGCGGAGCCGTTGGCCCAGCCGGGCGTATTGAACCAGTCCACCACGTTCAGCACGGCCGTATTGGATGAGCGCAGCAGCTCGGTCGGGCCGGCCACCCAGGTGTTTTTCACTTCGAGCAGGCCGTTTTTCGCATTGTTCAGCGTGGCGTCGCCGTCGATGAACAGCCCTACGGGGTAGTTGCCGATGAGCAGGCTGTTAAAAATACCGATCTCGCAGTTGCGGCGCAGGTGGGCGGCGCGACGATAGTCGGCGGCCACAGTACCGGTTGGGCCGGCAATGGTGACGTTGGAGAAGGTGGGCGCCGTTTTGGGTGTGGCGGTGGAGCCGGAGGCGTTGTTATCTACTTCAAAGCCATTGGAGTTGCTCACGTCGGCCACGGCGGGATCACGCACGACCAGCACGTGCTGCACGTTGCCGCTGTAACCGAAGTCGCAGTCCAGATCGTCGTCGAGGGCGCGGTAGGCGATCAGGTGTTTGCAGTTGACGGTACCGCCGAACCATTCGAAAGCGTCGTCGTTGGCGTAGGATACCTGTACGTTGTCGATGATGGTTTGGTTGCCTACGCCACCGAGGGTCAGGCCGTTGATCTCATTATTCGGCTGGAAAGCAATACCAGCATATTCGATGCGCACAAAGCGCAGGATGCCGGAATTGTCGTCTTCACGGCCACAGCCGCCGGGTTGGTCACCGCTGCCATACAGACCCAGCACGGGGTCGATACCGCCCTCGATCAGGCCCAGGCAGGAAGTGCCGCTGTACACCTGATTGGTAGGCGCATAGCCCAGCACGATCAGACCACCCCAGGAACCGTAAGTAGGCGCCGGGTCGTTGGTGGTGAACACGATCGGCAGGTCGCGGGTACCGTCGGCGATGATCTTGGAGCAACGGGAAACGATCAGCGAGCCTTTCGAACCTTTATCGCCTTTAATAACGGTGCCCGGCTGAATGGTCAGCGTGGCGCAATTGGTCACATAAACAAAACCTTGCAGGATGTAGGTTTTATCGGCCGTCCAGGTGGTATTGGCGGTAATGTTACCGGCAACGATCACTTCCTGGTTGGAGGGCAGGCAACCGGCATTGGTCCATTTTGCCCAGGGGCAGGTCCAGTCGCCCGAGGGCCCGAAAGCGCCGGCGTAGCTCACGGGTGTAAAAAACGGATCCTGGATACGGGGGTCGGTATTGAATTTGGCGTAGTTCAACACCGGCGATCCGGCGCCGGGGCGCGGGTTGGGCAGGTCAATGTTGAATGGATCGATCAGGCCCGCGTCGTTGGCGTTGGTACCGGTAGAAATCTGATTGGCCGTGGCCCAGGCGCTGATATTGAAACCGACACCGGCCGTTGCGTTGGTGCTCAGCGGCGTGGTCATGCCGTGGTAAAAGCTGTTTTTTACGATCAGTTTGCCGCTC
>JAKLJF010001042.1:0-1619 GCA_023151335.1 Thermoanaerobaculia bacterium
AAGTCTAAAGTCGTAAGTCTAAAGTCGTAAGTCTAAAGTCGTCAGTCGTCAGTTTTTTCTTTCTTTCCCCAAAATATCCTTCCCTTTCCCCGCATCCAGCACCGGTTCGGGCCGGGGCGCTTCTTCCATCACATCGTTGAATACTTTATTGACGAATTTCCAGCGGCCTTTTTCCAGTTTAAAACCGTCGTAACTGCCATCCGGCACATACGTTACCGTGCCGGTGTATGGGCTTTGAAAGGGGATCAGGTGATCGAACAGGATCATCTTGTATTGTTCGTCCCAGTTCAGGCGCACCTTGGCTTCGGAAGAATATTCCAGCATCACCCGGTAATCGGGTTTCTTGTCTTCGGCCCGGTAAAACACCGGGGCGCCCAACACAGGCTTGCCCGCGGCGTCGAAATACAGCACGTCGATGACCTTTCTTTTATCAAAAAAAGTGAAGCCGTCGTACCCGAAAAGCAGGTATTTGCGCCCTTCTTTGGTATCGAACGGACGCAGGTTATAATATAAGGCGCCGTACCAACGATCGGTCGACATGGTATCCGCCAACGGCGGCGCCGGCATCTGAAAACTGCGGTCGATCAGCGGAAAGAGTTTCAAATCCGCCCGATTCATCTGAATGGCGCCATAGTACCGGTAGGTGGAATCATCCACGAATAATTGCCAGGTAAAAATGCGGAAACTGCTGTCGGGCGGCGCCAGGATGGACATGAACTTCAGGCGGTCGAAAGGGTAACGGAAAGAATTTTCCGTTTTCAGCGCGCGCACCAGTTTGGTGATCAGTCCCTGACAGGCCATAAAACGGGTATCGGCCAGGGAGTCGTTCACCACGGCATAAGCCAGCACGGCCAGGGTATCTTCCATAGCATGGAGCTGTTCTGCCGCCGCCGGGCTGAGCGTGCCGGCCGGTTTGGGTTTGCCCTTGGCCTGGGCAACAAGCAAAAGAGGCGCCGTCAGCAAAACAGCCGTCCAAACAAGGGATTTTATTTTTAAAAACATACCGGGTAAACCTTACAGATGGGAAACACGGCAAAGAAACGTCCTGCAAGGCTTCAAAATTGTATGCCGGCCGGGGCGCCGCCTTATGCCAGTTCCGAGATTTTTTCCAGAAGCCATTCATGGTTGACATGATTGGCCTTTTCCCGAATGATTTCTTCTCGTAATTTTTCAATTGCCGGTTTATCACCCGGCTTGATCCGGGTAAGTCGGCGTACATATTTCAACAAGTTAAGATAACTCTTGCGGCGTTGTTGTGAAATGTTTTTATTCCTGTTTAAGAAGGCGCGAAAAGATTCCATAAATGATTCCAGCGCA
Source organism: Thermoanaerobaculia bacterium (assembly GCA_023151335.1). Classification (GTDB taxonomy): domain Bacteria; phylum Bacteroidota; class Bacteroidia; order Chitinophagales; family Saprospiraceae; genus M3007. Next base: position 1,318 of record JAKLJF010001042.1, read on the forward strand.
TCGTGTTCATCCAGTTCATAATAAGCATTTAAAAGCATCGTTTTGCTGATCAGGTTATATCCGATGTCTTCATATTCAAGGTTGCGCAATAACACCAAAACTTTATCAAATTTACGCTGATAACGATAAACGCGCGCAAGGTTAAAGGTGTATGTATTCTGTTGTGTTTCAAGTGGCAGGTACTTCTTATATTTTTCTATAAATTGTTCCGCCCAATCTAATTTACCCAAACGTAAGGCCACTGCAATCGCGTTATTAAAACGCCATGTAGCCAATTCATCATTTGCAATAAAAATACCTTT
>JAKLJF010001042.1:1629-1918 GCA_023151335.1 Thermoanaerobaculia bacterium
AAGTCCGTCCTCAAAAAGATCAAAATATTCCCGTAAAAAGACCTGATTCCCCTTGTTCAACTTACCGATGCAATAATGCAGGGCAGAGTCATATAGTTCGATAGCCTCCTGTTTAGGCATTATCACGCCATAGGTATCTAATAGTTTTCTCAAATTAAAATAATGTTCGTCCTTTTCCTCCTCAAAAAGTGTTAAAAATGAATAGTAATATATGGCAAGTTCCGGCACTTCTTCAATTGAAATATTATTAAGGTATGATAATATTTCTTCGTTGAACTTCAAGTCATAT
>JAKLJF010001043.1 GCA_023151335.1 Thermoanaerobaculia bacterium
GCAGCAGTTTGAACAACTTAAAAAGCATTTCCATAAGATGCCCAAAGTAAAAATAGACGGATTCGAAATCGAGGTACCCGAGGGCACGACCATCCTCAACGCTGCCCGGCAAATCGGCGGCGACATCGTGCCGCCGGCCATGTGCTACTACTCCACTCTGCAAGGGTCGGGCGGCAAATGCCGCACCTGCCTGGTGAAAGTGACCAAAGGCTCGGAAAAAGACCCGCGGCCCATGCCCAAACTCGTGGCATCCTGCCAAACCGCGGTGATGGACGGCATGGAAGTAGCCAATATCAGCAGCGAGGAAGTGCTCAATGCCCGCCGGGGCGTGGTGGAGTTTTTGCTCATCAACCACCCGCTCGATTGCCCCATCTGCGACCAGGCCGGCGAATGCCACCTGCAAGACCTGTCGTTTGAGCACGGCCTGGCCAACACGCGCTACGAATTCGAGCGCCGCACCTTTGAAAAAATCGACATCGGCCCGTATATCAAACTGCACATGACGCGCTGCATCCTGTGCTACCGCTGCGTGTACACCGCCCAGCAACTCACGCCGGAGCGCGTACACGGCGTCATCGGCCGCGGCGACCACGCGGAGATCAGTACCTTTATCGAAAAAGCCATCGACAACGACTTTTCCGGCAACGTCATCGACGTGTGCCCCGTGGGCGCCCTCACCGACCGCACCTTCCGCTTCAAAAGCCGCGTGTGGTTTCTCAACCCCATGGACGCCCACCGCGATTGCCCCACCTGCAGCGGAAAAGCGGTGGTATGGATGTACGGAAAAGAAATATACCGGGTTACCGCCCGCAAGGATCAATACGGCGAGGTGCGCGAATTTATCTGCAATACCTGCCGTTTTGAAAAGAAAGCCCCGGGCGACTGGGTCATCGAAGGGCCGCGCGATATCGACCGGCACTCGGTGATCGGACAAAACCACTACGAAGGCAGTGTTTATACTGTCAAATAAAAGAGAGTATTATGGAAGCAACTCAAACCATTGCACGTACCCGTATAAAAGGAATAAAATTTAACGTTGGCAAATACTTAGCAGAAGAGGGGATCAATCCCGACGTGCTGCCCTCTCAAGAATAGAACTTATGCAATCATTATTGTTGTTTGATGCCGCCCTGATCGTTGAAAAAGCGATTTTCGTGGTTGTGGTGTTCGCTGTCACACTCGGTGTAGCCGCCTACGCGACCTACGGCGAGCGCAAAATAGCTGCCTTTTTTCAGGATCGCGTGGGGCCGAACCGGGCGGGGCCGTTCGGCTTGCTGCAACCGCTGGCCGACGGCGTCAAGTTTTTTACCAAAGAAGATTTTATGCCGAACGCGGCGGAGCGCTGGCTGTATATCCTGGCGCCGGGCGCCTTCATGTTTGTGGCCTGCATGACCAGCGCGGTCATTCCCTGGGGCACCGAACTGACGCTTTTCGGCAGGCCCATTCCCTTGCAGATCACCGATCTGAATATCGGCATACTCTACATCCTGGGATTCACTTCGCTGGGCGTGTATGGTATTATGATCGGCGGATGGGCGTCGAACAACAAATATTCGCTCTACGGATCGATCCGGGCTTCTTCGCAAATGATCTCCTACGAACTGGCGATGGGCATTTCGCTCATTGCCGTGGTGATGATGACCGGAACACTGAGCCTGAAGGACATGGCCGCCCAGCAAGCCGGGCTAAACTGGAACGTCTGGTATCAGCCGCTCGGATTCCTGATCTTCTTCATCTGCGCGCTGGCCGAGTGCAACCGCGCGCCTTTCGACATGGCGGAATGTGAGACGGAACTGATCGGCGGCTACCACACGGAATACAGTTCGATGAAACTCGGCTTTTTCCTGTTCGCCGAATACATAAATATGTTCATTTCCTGCGCCGTTATTGCCACGGTGTATTTCGGGGGGTA
>JAKLJF010001044.1 GCA_023151335.1 Thermoanaerobaculia bacterium
GCCGGCGTTACCCACCTCGACGTCAGCGATTTCAGTGAAAACGACGCCGCGGCTACCCTCGCCCTGGCGCAAAAATACGGGGTATCCATCAGCGGGCTGGGCTACTACCCGAATCCCCTGGTCGCCGACCGGGCGGAAGCGCAAGTGTATATCGATCACATCAAAAAGGTCGTCGGCGCCGCGGCCCTGCTGGGTGTCAATCAAATGAACACCTTCGTGGGCCGCGACCACACCAGATCAGTCGACGACAACTGGCCGCGTCTTCTCGAAGTATGGCCCGGCATCATCCGTTATGCCGAAAGCCGCAACGTAAGGGTTGGCATCGAAAACTGCCCTATGATCTTTACCAACGACGAATGGCCGGGCGGTAAAAACCTGGCTACCACGCCGGCCATCTGGCGCCGCATGTTCGAAGCCATCCCCAGCGACTGCTTCGGTCTCAACTACGACCCCTCCCATATGATCTGGCAACACATGGACTACCTGACGCCCATGCGGGATTTTGCCCACAAGCTGTTCCACATTCACGCCAAAGACGTACGCATCGACTACCACCGGCTCAATGAAGTGGGCATCATGGCGCCGCCCAACGAATGGCATTCGCCCAAGCTGCCCGGCCTCGGCGCCGTCGACTGGGGGCAGTTCTTCTCCACCCTCAGCAGCGCCGGCTACGACGGGCCGGTGTGCGTGGAAGTGGAGGACCGGGCGTACGAGGGCAGTTTGGAAAAAAGGAAGGCGTCGTTGCGGCAGAGTTTGGCGTTTTTGCGGCAGTATGTGGGATAAAACTATTTTTCTTTAATATTACCCCGCGAAAACGAATTAAGTTTTCAGCCCGGATCCACATCCACCCCCACCCGCACCTGCCCCCAGCCTGGCTTCGCTGTCACTGCTTCCTGCACCTGCCGGATCAGGTCTTTGGCAGCCCCGATCACCGGCGCGGATTTTTCCAGTTTGAGCATGATATTTTGGCCGTACTGCCCCCGGATACGCGGGATGGGCGGTTGTACGGGGCCCAGCACCCGCTCGCCCAGTTTTTGCCGCAGCAGTTTGGCAAATTGCGCCGCGGCCTGGAACACCACCTTGTCGTTCTTGTGCTGGAGGTGGATATGGATGAGGCGGGTAAAAGGCGGGTAGTGGAATTGCTTGCGTTCGGCCAGTTCGCGGCTCATCAGTCCCTGCAGGTCGCCGCGAAGCGCCTCCTGCAACACGGGGTGGGCGGTATTCCAGGCTTGTACCAGCACCCGGCCCCGTTTGTTTTTTCGCCCGGCCCGGCCGGCCACCTGCGTGAGCAATTGCCAGGCCCGTTCGCCGGCGCGGAAATCGGGCCGGCGGATAAGTTGGTCGGCGCCGAGTACGCCCACGAGGCCGACGTTGTCGAAATCGAGGCCCTTGGTCACCATTTGGGTACCGACGAGGATGTCGAGGCGTTTTTCTTCAAAATCGTTGAGGATAGCGGCAAGGCTGCTTTTGGTGCCGGCGGTGTCGAGGTCCATGCGACCGATCCGGGCTTCGGGCAGAAACAGTTTGAGCTCGTCTTCGATCTTTTCCGTGCCGAAGCCGAGCAGACCCACCTTGCCACTGCCGCAGGCCGGACACACCGTGGCGGGCTCCTGCTGATAGCCACAGTAATGGCAGCGCAGGCTGTTGCTGTGTTTGTGATAGGTAAGACTTACGTCGCAGTGGCGGCACTGGGCATTCCAGCCGCACACCTGACATTCGAGGATGGGCGAATAGCCGCGGCGGTTCTGGAACAGGATGGCCTGTTCGCCGTTGGCAAGGGCGGTTTTAAGCGCATCGAGCAGGGCCGGCGCAAAGATGCTCTGCATTTGCCGGGTTTTGTGCTGTTCGCGCAGGTCGATCAGCTGCATTTCGGGCAGTTCGATGCCGCCGAAGCGCCCCGGCATTTCCA
>JAKLJF010001045.1 GCA_023151335.1 Thermoanaerobaculia bacterium
ACCGGGAGCTGGTCGCGGATGAGGTCGCGCGCGTGGCGGATATGCCGTCCCCAGGTATTGTCAACGACCAATGCGATATTGGTGTCGGCCAAAATGCTGCTGTATATCTGCCGGATGGTATCCTCCTTGTAGTCGCACTGGAAAGTGAGCAGGCGGTATTCATAGGGATATGCGGGCTTTTCCGAGGCATTGATGCGCTGTAAATATTCCTCCAGGGCCAGTATATGCAAGGAGTCGGAAAAGTTGTTTCGCCGGGCTTTGTGCGGGTCTTCGTAGTTAAAGCCTACAAAAGCGACATATTTCACCTCCCGGCCAAGCACCGGCTTCCGGCAGGCAAAATGCACGGCTAACAGGAGCGCAACAAGCGCAAATATGATTTTGGGCATGGCGGGCCGGAGGATGGATGTTAAAAAAGTTCAACTGCCAAAGGTAGTAACTCGGCGGTGCAATTTATTGAAATCATTTGGCATAGCCCGGCCTAATCAAGATCAGTGAGCAGGATAATGAATATCATTCTGTAGTGCAGGTTTTGTCCGTAACCTTGGACTTTGAAAATAAGACATTTTGGTCTTAAATTAAGAGATGGAAAGTTTATAAGTCTGTAAATCAGTTTTTTATAATTACTGCACCGCTTACTGATCACCTTCTCGCGATTACCTTTATGAAAAAAATCCTGTCATTCTGCATCGCATTGGTATTTTGTTTTTCTGCCGGTGCGCAAACAACTGCCGCGAATTTTATCAAAACTGATTGTGCCGGCATTCACCACAACCTTTTTTCCGAACTCGATTCAGGCTATGTCGTTCTGCTCGATTTCGTGATGTTCGACTGCTCGCCCTGCGTCACGGCCACCAATGGGCTCAAAACCATTCATGCCCAGTTTGAGGCTTCTCACCCCGGCAAGGTGCGTTTTTACAGTATGGGCTTTCTGAACTACATGTCGTGTCCGCAGATGAACAACTGGAAAACGGAATTCGGCTATACGCATACCATGTTTTCCGGCGAAAGCAGTCAGGTGGAATACTACGGCGGCATGGGCATGCCGACCATCGTCGTGCTCGGCGGCCTGAGCGCCCACAAAGTTTACTACAACCACCAGGGGTATTCAACAGCCGAAAACACGCCGATCATCCATGCGATCAACCTGGCGATCAGCGAAAGCACCACGACCGGCGCCAACCAAGGGTTGGACAACGACCGCTTCCAGGTTTTTCCAAATCCTTTCGACGATGCGCTGACGATAATCCTGGGACAGGTGCAAGCCACGCACGTCATCCTCAGCGACGGGAGCGGGCGGGAAATCCTGCGGCAGGCCCTCAGCCCGGCGGCAGGAAATGCCACGCTGACACTCCCGGCCGGCCATCCGGAAGCGGGATTGTATTTTATTTCCCTGTTTGACGGAACCCGGCGAATCGGCATGCGCAAACTGGTGAAACAATGATGGCCTGCCTGATTCACGCCGGTGCAAATCTTCTAAAATTTTGAATATGAAATACTTATTTACCCTGTTCTTGGCTGTATGCTCCGCCGCGGCAGCCTGGTCTCAATGCTGTTCGGCCGGCAACCCGCTCGGCGGTTCGGCCAATGTCGGCACCCTCGATGCGGGCACTTTACGGGCAGTCGCCTTCCTGCGTCACAGTTATTCCGACACGTATTTTGAGGGCAGCCGGAAGGCCGAATTTCAGGGCACCACGGCCGGGTATTCCTATTTCGGCTCGGTGCTGGCTTATGGCATCACCCGTCGGCTGACGGCGGAAACGGAGTTGGGATTTTTTATCGACAAACGAAAAACGTTTGGAAACAACGAGCCGGAACAGACCCGCGGACTGGCAAACGGCGTTTTCTCGCTTAAATACGGCCTGTGGAAAAGCACCCTGCGCGAATGGGAACTCACCGCCGGCGCC
>JAKLJF010001046.1 GCA_023151335.1 Thermoanaerobaculia bacterium
AATTGTAGACAACCGTGGGTTGCGGCTCCTCGTAATACAGATCGTCGTCCACGATGTCGTAAACCTCATCGGTATAGCCGTATTCACTGGCAAACTCCTGTGCGGCAGCCTGAAATTCGGAGCGGGCATTCGGGTCGTTTTCAAGGGTATTTTTCCACTGGTCTAACTCTTCAGCGTGTTCGCGGGCGACGACGAGATTCAGCGAGTCCACTTTTTGCAAAACCCAGGCGGGATCTTCCTTATACAGGTCGCCGACGAGTACCGTGAAACGCAGGTCTTCGTTCAGGATATCCACCACTTCCGGCAAACCCAGCAATTTTTGAAAAGCGGCCTTTGCCGGCGCCGGATAGGGGGCGATCATCTGTTCGAACGTGCGTTGCGAAGTATTCAACAGGTTGTCAATCTTGGTCAGCGTAGCCATCTGACGATCCGCCACGCCGAAAGCTTCGTCGCGTTTGGCCGGCGGCATCACTTCCAGTGCCTGCCGCATGGCATTCGGGTCGTTTTGGCGGGCGACCAGGGTAGTAACTAAACCGGGATAACGGCTCAGGTCGTAAAATACAACCTGGGTGCTGCGCGGATAATCCTCGATCAGCGTACGAAATGCCGCGCTGGTTTTTTCCTGCGCGTTTTTCATTTTGATCAGCACCTCCGGGTATTTGGATGACTCCAGAATGGCCAGACGGTCATCTGCCGGGTATAAAGCAAGCGCTTCGACGGATTTTTTATTCTCTTCGGCGAGTTGGCGCAACAGCGCCCTGTCGGCTTGGCCGAACACCGCTCCGCTACCGGCGAGCATCAAGACAAAGGAAAAAAGAAGGGTACGCATAGCTTATATTTTGTGTCGTGGTTAGGTGAAATTCCGGGTTTCATCAACAAAGCTTTGCCCCCGTTGCAAGTATCGCGCAAGGGTGGGCGTCAGGGGCAGGGATGAGGAAGGTCATGGCAGGGATATTGATCGTCATTAGGGCCGAGTCTTTCAAAATTTCCCTTATTTTTGTCCGAAAGTACCGTAGCATGACCGCAGCAGCATCCAAATCAATATTACCCTACACCTACGCCGACCGGCTCGCGTTGGAGGGCGAAATCCGGGTATCCGCCACTTTGGAGGAATACCTGGAATTTGCCGAACAGTGTGAGTACCGGGTGGAGTATTCCAACGGACAAATTATCTCCATGGGACATCCAACCGACACGCATGAGCAAATTTGCTCCAACGTCTCCTGGGTTTTTAACAACCTTTTTACCGATGTTGAGCCTTTCATTGTTTACGGTAGCAATCTCGGCATTTTCATTCCGGCCTCGGGCGTGTACTACAAACCCGACGCCGTGGTTTCAGACCGGCTTCCGGAGTATATTTTCCATAAGGTGGGAAAAAAAACGCTGAAATCCGTGCTCAATCCCTATGCTGCCATTGAAGTGTTTTCCGATAGCACGATGGATTACGACCTGACGGAAAAATTGCCCAACTACAAACAATGTCCCTACCTGAAATACATCATTTACATACACCAACACAAACCCTTTGTGACGGTTTATACCCGAACGGATGACCCTACGGGGTGGCTGAATCATGATTACGTGGGCCTGCAGGCAGAATTTTCCTTTGAAGGGCGGCGGGTCTCTGTCAGGCAACTGTACCGCAAAGTCATCTTTGCAGAACGCCCCCCTCATCCGGCTCGCTGAGCTCGCTTGCCCGTCTTTCCAACAAACGAAATCGCCAATGCTCCGCCAGTTACTTCCGAACATCACCCTTTTCTTTTCATTCCTTTGTGTAAGTCAAAACCTTGATGCTCAGCTCGCCCAATGTTTTCTGCGCACCCATTTCTCCAGTTCCACCGCATGAAACACAACTGCCGCTGCCCCAATGCAGATCAACAGATCAAAAAAGGAGATAGACTGT
>JAKLJF010001047.1 GCA_023151335.1 Thermoanaerobaculia bacterium
TGAGGTAGGGGCCAAAAAAAAACCGCGGCACTCGTTTGTGCCGCGGCGGTTTCCCGTATAATCTCATGAAAAGTCTCGAAGTTGGTGGTCAATGTTTGCCGCTTCTTTTCGTTTCGCCGCCGTTGTCTTTCATTGACGATACAAAAGTGCAGGACTTTCCGCCAGTGGTAAAGTACAAAAAAAAGGATTTGTTGGTGTTTTTTATGGATTAATTAAATTATGTTTTTTAAGTAAAACATTCTAAAAAACTAAAAATCAATTATTTGTAAATTCCGGCAAAAGTGTTAAGGAGCGAAGTTTGTTGAAAAAAAAGTCTTTTTTCAGGCTAAGTTTTTTTAAAAAAAAAATTTCAAATGCTGTCAATTTTTCTCCGATGACTGCTCCAGGCCCTGCAAGATGCCCTTTTCGAGCGGCGGTACGCCGCGCTCCATCCACCGCGGCATGGGCATCCGGAGCAGGTAGTGATCGAAGAATTGCTGCATGCGGGTCTGGAAGTCGATGCGGTTTTGCAGTTTTACGGGCCAGTGCGGTTCGTCGTTGTAATTGAGCATCCAGGCGGGTTTGCCGAGGCGGCGCAGGCCGGCAAAAAGTTCGATACCTTGCTGCCAGGGAACGGCCCCGTCTTTGTCGTTGTGCAGGATCAGCAGGGGTGTCTGTACTTTATCCAGTGAAAACAGGGGCGAGTTTTCGAGGTACCGCATCGGATACTCCCACAGCGAGCCGCCGATACGGCTTTGCTGGCGTTCGTACTGGAATTGCCGGCTCAGCCCCGACTCCCAGCGGATGCCGCCGTAGGCCGAGGTCATGTTGGCCACGGGCGCGCCGGCCTCGGCGCAGGCAAACATATTGGTGCGGGTAACGAGGTAGGCCGCCTGGTAACCGCCCCAGGAGTGCCCCTGCAGGCCGATGCGTTTGGGGTCGACAAAACCTTTATCGACCAGGGCGGTCACACCGCTCATGATAGCGTTGTAGGCGCTTTCGCCCGGATAGCCGGTGCGGTAGGGAATGTCGGGGGCAAAGATCAGGTAGCCCCTGCTGGCATACATCGTATAATTGATGGTGGAACGGTGGGCATCCGGCGCGCGGTGCTGATGCAGGCCATCCGACAATTTTTCATAAAAATTTACCAGCATCGGATACTGCTGGCCGGAATCAAAACCTTCGGGTTTTACCAGCAAACCTTCCAGCACTTCTCCGCTGAGAGAAGTCCACTGTACTTTTTCTATGCTGCCCCAGCGGTATTCGGATTGCTGGGGATTAGCGTCGGAAATCCGGATTGCGGATTGCCCCAATGTCTCGGGACGGATTGTTCCGGCACTCGGGGACGGGTTGACAGCATACCACAGGTCGGGGAAGGTTTGGAAATTTTGGCGGGTGAAGACCATGGCATCGGTTTTATCGGCCTTAAGCGGTGATTTGCTGTAGGAAAAATCACCGTCGAGCCAGGGTGTCAGGGTTCCGGTTTTCAGATCGAGCCAGGCGTAGCCTTCGGCCTTTGTCGTTTCGTTGAAGTGGTGCAGCAGCAGGCGCGCATCCGGCGCCAGGGAGTGTTCTTCGGGGTCGAGGCGCAGGTAGCGATATTTCACCTGATTTTCCCTTCCGCGGGTCATTCGCTCCGGGGCCTTTTTGCCGTCGGGATCGATCCGCCAGATATCGAAGTGGTCATACACGAGGAGCGCCTTGTCGTTGTTCAGCCAGGCGGCCAGGCCGTGTTCGTCGGGGAAATCCGGCACATCATTTTCTTCGTTGTAGAATCGGGTATTTCTGTTGTCGGTGAGGCGTGCCGTGGTATTTTTCAGGGCATTCCAGGCAAACCAGGCTGTGTCGGGTTCGCTCCACCAGAGGATATAGCCGGTGGCAGGCGAGATACGGGGTTTGCACCGCCGGTCTTTCAGGATC
>JAKLJF010001048.1:0-260 GCA_023151335.1 Thermoanaerobaculia bacterium
CATCGGCATTGTGCCAATCGACGACGAAGGATATACCTGGTTGGTGGGGCAATACCGCTACCCGCTGGAATGTTACAGCTGGGAAATTCCGGAAGGCGGCGGGCCGGCCGGCCGGCCGGTGATCGAGTCGGCGCAACTGGAGTTACTGGAAGAAACCGGTATCCGGGCCCGCCGCTGGACCCAGCTGTTGGAGATGCACGTATCCAATTCGGTCAGCGACGAATATGCCGTTGCTTATATTGCGCAGGAACTCGAATTCG
>JAKLJF010001048.1:270-1892 GCA_023151335.1 Thermoanaerobaculia bacterium
GTTGCAGATCCTCCGCCTGCCGTTAACCGAGGCCGTGGAGATGGTCATGCGGGGAGAGATCACCGATTCGCTTTCCGTTGCCGCCCTGCTGAAAGTGAATGAATGGCTCCGAAGAGGGCTTTTGGACGTAAATTTTTTCGACGAACGTAAATAGTTCATAATGTGCTGATTATGCACATTTTATGTGTTAACGCATTGTCAATAATGACGAAAATCACTGGCCGCGCTCAAAACTGGCCATACATTTGTTAAAATTTTAAGACCGGGACATACCGCGCATGGGTTAGAAGTTTAACCAAAAACGGATTATGGTAATGCGGCAGAGCGGATGAAAAAAACCCGGTTAATAGTATGGTAAACAAGCTATCCCTTTTAATTTGCATTTTGCTGCTCCCCTTTATTTTTACCCTCGACAGCAGCAATTCTTCGGCGAACGCATCCATGAAAACCCCCTCGGTCGGTTTGGCGGCAGCCGAAGCCGGCAATATCGCCTTATTGGACGGTATGGTGGCCATGGCGCCGGCCTCTTATTCCAAACCGCTGATCCTAAAGCGGCAGCTGCGCTCTTCCGTTTTGAATTTCGCTCATCCTGACACCTTGCCTTACCTTTCTTTCGATCCGGCTATGCTGAACGCCATGTACGAACAGGGCAACTACCTGCGCCGTCCGGATGTGAAAAATTATCCGGTTAAAGGTATCAGCAGAGCTGAAATGCTCAAAACGGTGGAATTGCTCCAGCAATGCCAGATCCTTCAGCCCGACGCCTTGCTCGACCGTTTTGATTTTTACCAGGTCAAAACCGACCTGAAAAACGATCAGGTGCGCATCACCGGCTATTACACGCCGATCATCCAGGCCAGCCGCACCCGCAGCAGCGAATTTACAGTGCCCATCCTGCGCCGCCCCGACCACGTGCCCTCCCCCGCTGCCATTACAGCCGGCGCTTTGGAAGGACAAGGCCTCGAACTGGCCTGGCTGCGCTCTAAAAAAGAACTGGCCAACGCCCAACTGCAAGGCTCCTGCTGGGTGGAGTATCCCGATGGCAAACGCGAACACTTCGGTTTCGGCGGCTCGGTAAAAGGCCACGGTGGTAAATATGTGTTCTTTACCAAAGTAGATGAAAAAGTGCTCGGCGCCGGCTTTTTCCCGCTCACCGCGGGCTATTCCGTCGCCGTCGACCCGCGTTTTATCCCGCTCGGCGCCACCTTGCTGGCAGAATTGCCCGACATGGACCCGTCGGGAAATCTGAAAGGTTACACCTACCGTATCCTGTTCGCGCAGGATCGCGGCGGCGCTATCCTCACCACCAAGCGCCTCGATTTGTATAGCGGTATCGGTCAGAAAGGCCTGCAGGAAGCGTGGAAGATCAACGGCTTCGGACGCCTGTGGCTGCTGTTGCCCAAACAATAATTGCCCTTTTCTCATGCCGCAACGCGATTTAGAGCAAATTACCCGCCAAGCCATACAGGCCGTGCGCGAAACCGCCGTTTTTCTGCAAACAGAGGTAAACCGGGTGAAGCCCGGCCAGGTAGAAGAAAAACATCTCAATGGCCTGGTGAGTTACGTAGACCGCACCGCGGAAGAAATGCTCGTGGAACGCCTGCAGCGCATCCTGCCGGAGG
>JAKLJF010001049.1 GCA_023151335.1 Thermoanaerobaculia bacterium
GTGTTTGGAAATTCGCTTAAAGTAAAACCTTCCAATATAAAAAATATTCACTGCGTATTGTCATTTGACCATAACACGACAAACACGCCGGTCATTCTATCGAAGGGTTCGGATAAAAATTCTGGCTTTCGCTGGCCCTGACCATCCCGATTATGGCAACCAGCCCTTTCTCGCGGGTGCCGTGGCCGAACTGCGCCACCGCAACCCTGGAATGATGACCCTCGTCGCAATGGCGGCCACGGTGGCTTTTGTGTACAGTGTGGCTGTCATAGATGCAAAATATCCGGAAACAGTAAAAGCCACAAGGTTCGGAGTTGGCGTTTGTAAAGAAATGATGTTTCAATTATACAAATACATACTCCTGTTCCGGTCCAATTCCCTGAAATACGGATCTTTCAGGTCTTTGATAAAGTAAATCGCTTCACCGGTCGATTTCATCTCCGGCCCCAGGCGTTTGTCCACATTCGGGAATTTCTCAAAAGAGAACACGGGAATTTTGATCGCGTAGCCTTCGAGTTTTTTCTCGATGTCGAAGTCTTTCAGTTTGTGCGTGCCGAGCATCACTTTGGTAGCGATGTTCAGGTAGGGCACGCCATAGGCTTTGGCGATAAAAGGCGTGGTACGCGAAGCGCGCGGATTGGCCTCGATGACGTACACATGGTCGTCTTTGATCGCGAACTGGATGTTGATCAGACCTTTGATATTCAATGCGCGGGCGATACGTTCGGCGTATTCGCACATGGTTTGCACAGCCTGTTCCGAGAGGGAATAGGTGGGCAGCACGGCAGAGGAGTCGCCGGAGTGAATGCCGGCCGGCTCGATGTGTTCCATAATGCCCATGATGTGCATTTCCTCACCGTCAAAAATAGCGTCGATCTCGGCTTCGGAAGCGCGTTCGAGGAACTGGTCGATCAGTACGCGGTTGTCGGGCAGGTGTTTGAAGATGGACAGCACGTGGCGTTCCAGTTCGTGGTCGTTGATCACGATTTTCATACGTTGGCCCCCCAGTACGTATGAAGGGCGCACGAGGAGCGGATACGGGATAAACTTGGCCACTTCGAGGGCTTCATCCACGTTGCGGGCTACTCCGTAATGCGGATAGGGTATTTGCAGGTCTTTGAGCAGATCGGAGAAGCGGCCGCGGTCTTCGGCGACGTCCATGTCGTTGTAGGCGGTGCCGATGATGTTCCAGCCGTTTTTGTGCAGGTCTTCGGCGAGTTTAAGCGCCGTTTGGCCGCCGAGTTGTACGATAATGCCGTCGGGCTGTTCGTGCTCCAGTATTTCTTCGAGGTGTTCCCAGTAAACGGGTTCGAAGTAGAGTTTGTCGGCCAGGTCGTAGTCGGTGGATACGGTTTCCGGGTTGCAGTTGACCATGATGGCTTCGTAGCCCACCTCCCGGATGGCCAGTACGCCGTGCACGCAGCAGTAGTCAAACTCGATGCCCTGGCCGATGCGGTTGGGGCCGGAGCCGAGTACGACGATCTTTTTCCGGTCGGTACGCACGCTTTCGTTTTTATCGTCGAAAGTGGAATAGAAATAGTTGGTTTTCGACTCGAATTCTGCCGCGCAGGTGTCTACCATTTTATAAACCCGGCGGATGCCCAGTTCTTTGCGGCGGCGGGTGACTTCTTTCTCTGTGATGCGGAGCAACCAGGCGATTTGCGCGTCGGAATAACCGTTTTTCTTCAACTCCACGAAAAAATCGTATGGAATATCTTCCGCGACGTTGAAGCGCAGGAGTTTGTCCTCCATTTGCACCAGATTTTTGATCTGCTGGATGAACCAGTTGTCGATTCCGGTTACTTTCTGCACCGATTTGGAAGGTATACCCAGCCGTAAGGCGTCTTTTACCCGGTAAATGCGGTCGTCGTACACCTTTTCAAGGCGT